>CAMVLL010000020.1 GCA_947168315.1 uncultured Bacteroidota bacterium
CCGTTAAGAACGAGCCTCGTCAAGCGAGCGAAGCGAGGGCGTTTGGCTCGTTTAGGGAAACATGCTTTAATTTTTAGCTTTTTTGCGCGAGCCGGTGACTTTTTTCTTTGGTTCGGTTTCTTTTTTGGTCATGCAAAAAAGAAATGAACATCACACAGGAAAGCAAAGAGAAAATGAACATCACACAGGAGAGCAAAAAAAGAGGGTATGTCTTAATCGACATACCCTCAAAATTTTTAAGGTGTATTATTATCCTAATGAAATTGCACCTGAAGGGCAAACATCTGCACAAGTTCCGCACTCTGCACATGTATCAGGATCAATTGAATACTTTTCGCCTTCTGAAATTGCTCCTACTGGGCACTCGTCAATACAAGTTCCGCAAGCAACACAATCGTCACCAATTACGTAAGCCATAATATTATAATTAAAGTTAGTTATTAATTAATCGTTGCAAAGATAAGTGTTTTTTGTTAAGTTGTAACATCGAGATTGCAAAATCAACTTAATTTGTATTTAATCTAAATACCTAAACATACTTATCATCTGATAACAAATAAGTTATATCACTCCTAAAAAATCCATTCCAAATAAAGAATTCAATCGGAATTCTACTTTTTTTGCATTTTCAGACGAAAAAATCCTACGAATGCACCGTTTTTCCCCATCTGTTGAACAGGTATGTCCACTCCCTCTTGGTTCTTCACAAGTTCCACCTTATTGAAGTATGTATGCGAGTGTCCGCCAAGTACAATATCCACATCAGTGGTCTGAGGAATCCAATCGTTATCACTGTCTTTTATTCCTTTCCATCCCATATGAGAGAGACAGATTACCAGATCGCATTTCAGTTCATGTTTTAGTTTATGGGCCACTTCCTGAGCGCGTTTCCCCGGATCTTGATAAGTAATACCTTTGCAGTTCTTCTCCTGCACCAAACCATCCAACTCGGGTGAGAGGCCGAACACACCTATCTTCACACCATTCCGTTTCAGAATAATGTATTCTTTCACCAAGCCTTCGAGGACAGTTCCACGCACATCATAATTAGCACAGACAATGGGGAAGGTAGCCAACTTGAACAGCCGTGCCATGTTCTCCATACCGAAGTCGAACTCATGATTACCGATGGTTGCCGCATCATATTTCATATGACTCATCATCTTATACTCCAGTTCACCACGGAACATATTAAAATAAGGAGTCCCTTGACAGATATCACCGCAGTCGAACAACAGGAGGTCCTTGTTCTCGGCACGCATCTGTTGAATGAAAGTAGCCCGACGAACATATCCTGCCTTTCCGGCGATCTCCGGATTCGGATCTGCTACCGACAAAGGTTCAATACGGCTATGTGTATCATTTGTGTGAAGGATCAACAACTCTTTTTGCTTTTGTGCAAAGACGGCTGTACACAAACAAACAGCCATCAAAATAAGATATATCTTTTTCATAACTTATTCCTTTACAATAATTCGACCTTCCACTTTTGAATCTACAAGTTTGCCTTCTTTTTCAAGACGTATGACATAGTTCAAGAACAATTGTCGTATCGTAGAATCTTTCGGCAACAGCTTATCCGCATCGGTTAGCTGACGGAACGTATCCATGTGATCGTTTCCTTCAGCCACATAATCGATGGTTGACACCTTATATATTTGTGAATCAACAATAGGCTTTCCTCCTACCGTTGCACTCAACAGTTTTCCATCCTTTGAGATAACCAGTTTCGCACCGCTCAATCCTTCCCCCCTGACACGAGCTATATCCTCGAACAAACTACGCAACTGTTTACCTGTCATGTTACAAATGCAAAGAGAATTTTCAAAAGGAGTAATTTCGTAGATACTTCCGAATGTCACATCTCCTTTCGGCAAGGATGTACGCAAGCCACCCATATTCATCACTCCCACATCGGCCACCCTACCGATATGTTCTTCAGCCGCGAACCTTAAGATGTCGGCCACCAGATTCGACAGCTCACTTTCCGGACGATGAGCAGTCAGTACACGGGCACTATGTGAGATAACGGGAGTCATGATACTGTCGACTGTTTTTTTATAAGGAGCAAATATTGCTAATGCCTCCTTATCTTGGTTCACATCGTATTGGGCATCAATTGGGAAACGGCCACCTTCAAAGGACTGAAGTTTGTATCCCGACTTACATCCCATGAGGAGAAAGCATCCGGAAACAACTCCAGTAAGAATAATAGATTTTAAGTTCATACGGTTAATTATAAATTAGGTGAAGCCAAAAATACAAAAAAAAGAGCAGAATCCAACCAAATAATCAAAAATTTACGGTTGAAAGTTTGGTCACAAATAAGAAAAGAATTACCTTTGCACCGCTTTCCGCGTAATCGCTGTCAAGAAGAGTTACTTGATATGTTGCGTTGGTCACGATAAACAATTAATAATTTAAGAAATGGATTTAATTAAGATTGCTGAAGAAGCATTTGCTACCGGTAAGCAACACCCATCCTTCAAGGCTGGTGACACTGTAACTGTAGCATATCGTATCGTAGAAGGTAACAAGGAACGTGTACAGTTGTATCGTGGTATTGTTATCAAAATTTGCGGTCATGGTGAAAAGAAGCGTTTCACTGTTCGCAAGATGTCAGGAACTGTAGGTGTAGAACGTATCTTCCCTATTGAATCTCCGGCTATTGATAGTATTACTGTTAACAAGATTGGTAAAGTTCGCCGTGCGAAATTGTACTACTTGCGTAAACTTACTGGTAAGAAAGCTAGAATTCAAGAAAAGAGAGTGGTTAATGCATAAAATACCAGTCCTACATAATATAAGAGGGTTATTTCAGTTAGAAATAACCCTCTTATATTATATGAGAAAACACACGATTCCCTTATTCCTCCATTGGGAACAAACCATATAGTTTTCCGTCAATCATATCGGTGACTTTACTTAAGTCGTCTTCGTTATCTCCAAATTTGATCTTATCCCCATCAACAATAATCAACGGACCGGTATAAGTCTCTATCCATGCCTCGTAACGTTCGCTCAATCCTTTCAGATAATCAATGCGAATCGTCTGCTCATAGTCTCTCCCTCGCTTTTGAATCTGTTCTACCAATGTCGGGATTGATGAACGGATATATATCATTAAGTCGGGCAACTTAACCAACGAGATCATCAGGTCGAACAAATCAGAATAGTTATCAAAGTCGCGGTCACTCATCATCCCCATATCGTGCAGGTTCGGTGCAAAGATCCGTGCGTCCTCGAAGATGGTACGGTCTTGAATGATGACTTCTTTGCTCTTCGAAATCTCCACCACCTCCTTGAAACGCTTGTTCAAAAAGTACACCTGTAGGTTAAACGACCAACGTTTCATATCCTCATAGAAATCGCTCAAATAAGGATTGTTGTCGACAGGTTCAAAACGTGGTGTCCACCCATAATGTTTTGACAACAGCTTGGTCAGGGTCGTCTTACCACTTCCTATATTTCCAGCTACGGCAATATGCATAATATCTTGGTTTAATAATTAATAATCTTGATTATTCAGGGAAGAGTCCAAACAGTAGATTGTCAATTTTATCTACAATACCACGGAAAGCATCCGGATCGTTTAAGAAATCCAGATGATCCACGTCGATTACCAGCACCTTTCCCTTATATTTCTCAAAGATAAAGTCGTTATAACGGTCATTTAAGTTCTTGAGGTATTCTATCTGCATCGTCTGCTCATAACCTCTTCCTCGTTTTTGGATGTTTTCAATCAGATGAGGGACGGATGACTGCAGGTAAATCATCAGATCAGGCCATTCCACCAGCATCATCATGGAATCGAAGAGATCCATATACGTCTTAAAGTCCTTCTCCGAAAGGTTTCCCATGGCATAGTTATTGGCTGCGAACACATAGACGCCCTCAAAGATAGAACGGTCTTGGATAATCGTTTTTTCCGAACGTCTGATCTCTAGCAAATCCTTGAAGCGTTGTTTGAGGAAATACACTTCCAAGTTGAATGCCCAACGGGCAAGGTCCTTGTAATAGTCCTCCAGATACGGGTTATGATCCACAGGC
Organism: uncultured Bacteroidota bacterium; assembly: GCA_947168315.1. Classification (GTDB taxonomy): domain Bacteria; phylum Bacteroidota; class Bacteroidia; order Bacteroidales; family Bacteroidaceae; genus Phocaeicola. The sequence continues at coordinate 4,051 of CAMVLL010000020.1, forward strand.
TCAAACCGAGGAGTCCACCCGTAATGCTTAGCCAACATATTTGTCAAGGTGGTTTTCCCGCTTCCTATATTTCCGGCAATAGCGATATGCATTTCGGTCGTTTTACTTTAACTGTTGAACAGGAAAATCGAAGTAAGTATCCGTAAACGGTTCCTTATCCAAAGTGAAATGCCACCATTCTGTAGTCAGAGGACGGAAGCCGTGACGCATCATTGCCCGACGAAGTATCATACGGTGAGCAAACTGCTCAGCAGTAATACCTTCGGTTGGGATATACTCGCCAGTTTCTGGATTACCACCAAAGACAGGATGGCTCTCTGGACCGAAGAAGTCGAATGTTCCACCCATGTCTAACTCTTTCTCTGTCGTCATGTCGAAGAGTGTCAAGTCGACTGTCGAGCCACGCGTATGTCCACTCTTTGCCATGATATACTCTTGCTCAAAGAGTACCGATTTGTCAAGGTCTGGATAGAAATAATGATTCATCAATGTATCCTTGATATCTGCTGCCCAACGTACGAAATGGTCGACAGCCCGTTGCGGACGGTACGCATCATAGATCTTTAAGCGATATCCCAACGCTTTCACGTCGTCACTCACCGCCCGAAGACTGTCTGCTGCCTCCTTTGTCAGCAAAGCAGTCGGCTCCAGATAACCGTCAATACGTGTTCCAACAAAGTTATACGTTCCGAAATAACGAATTTCGAGGATGGCATCAGGGACGACATCCGTTATGGTTACAAAGTTTTCCGATCCATCGGTCTGCGAACTCTGCTGTGTCCTACAAGGACTACTCATATACGCAATGGCGGCACAAAGCGACATCAAGGCAATGACAATCCAGATAAGGTTTTTCTTCATGATAATCTGTCAAAGAAAAGACATTTCCCTTCATATTAAAAGGAGAGGACGCTATGGTTATGCCCTCTCCTATCTATTATTTTCCTATTATAATTACTTATACAAATAGAACATTCGTTCCATCAGTTTCCATTTCTGGTCGGATGTCGCACCTGGTTGGGCATCCTGTAGTTCAGCCATATAGTCTTCCCATTCAGCTTGTCGGGGTAAGGTTGCCAGTTTGGCCATTGCCGTATCCCAATCAAAATCTAATGGTGTCTCTACAATCATGAACAAGGTCGTTCCCAGGATATAGATTTCCATTTCAAGGATACCAACTTCACGAATACCCTCACGGATCTCCTTCCATGCGACACCTTCGGAATGACGACGCCGATATTCCGCAATCAGTTCCGAATCATCCTTCAGCTGTAAGGTCTGGCAATAGCGCTTTACCGGTCCGTGATATTCCTGAACACGGTATCCTTGCTTCTTTTCATCCATTATTCATCAGCTTTTGCTTCCCAACCTAATGCGCTGGCACCTAAGACAGCAGCATCAGCATCCTTCAACTCAGAAAGAAGCAGTTTAGTCTTTCCCTTGAAGATTGGCAATACGTTGTCGTCGATAGCCTTTTGAACCGGTTTGAAGATATAATCGCCCGACTTAGCCAAGCCACCGAACAAGATGATAGCCTCAGGGCTGGAGAATGCGATGAAGTCGGCCAAAGCCTCACCCAACAGGGTTCCTGTGAATTCAAAGATTTCAGCAGCCAACTTGTCACCCTTCACAGCAGCATCGTATACATCCTTTGAAGTAATCTCCTCGGCAGGAATATCTCTCAACAAACTAGGTTCTGGACGAGATACCAAGAACTCACGTGCCGTGCGGGCAACACCCGTTGCTGAACAGTATGCCTCCAAGCAACCTTTACGGCCGCAACCGCAGAGACGTCCGTTCTCACGACGAACGATGACGTGACCTAACTCACCAGCAAACCCATCATGTCCATAGATCAACTGACCATTTGCCACAATACCACTACCTACACCTGTTCCCAAAGTAATCATGATAAAGTCCTTCATACCACGAGCAGCACCGTATGTCATTTCACCAATAGCTGCTGCATTTGCATCGTTGGTCAACGCACAAGGAATGCCAAGAGCATCCTCGAACATTTTCTTCAAACGGATAACACCTTTCCATGGTAAGTTCGGAGCAAACTCAATCGTTCCACTATAGAAGTTACCATTCGGAGCGCCAATACCAAAACCTTTGAACTTCTCGATACCACCAAACTGACTAACCATTGGCTTAATCTTTGAAGTTACCGCTGCCACATACTCCAAAACCTCTGTATACTCTTGTGTCTTCACAGAATCCGACACCAAGACATTACCTCTTTGATCTACAACACCGAAGACAGAATTTGTTCCGCCAATATCCATTCCCAATACATAGGGTTTTTCGACACCTGTTACCATAAATAATATTTATTTTATAAGTTCTTAAAATGTATGTACAAATGTAGTGAAACTCTTGAAAAAAGCAAATAATTAATCAATTATTCTCTAGTTGATGTAACATTTTATACTTTTACGGCGTCTAAAGAACAAAATACATTTCCAAACAATGATTCGTTTAGAGAAAATACATAAGACATATTTCAATGGGGCTCCCCTTCACGTGCTGAAAGGAATTGATTTGCATATCGAAAAAGGGGAATTTGTATCCATTATGGGAGCCTCAGGTTCAGGAAAGTCCACCTTATTAAATATATTGGGTATTCTGGATAATTACGACGAAGGTAACTATTACCTTAACAATGTACTGATTAAAAATCTAAGCGAGACACAAAGTGCGGAATACCGGAACAAGATGATCGGTTTCATCTTCCAGTCGTTCAACTTGATTTCTTTCAAAAATGCATTGGAAAATGTTGCTCTTCCTCTCTTCTATCAGGGAGTGAGCCGGAAGAAACGGAACATGATGGCTATGGAATATTTGGAGAAACTGGGACTGAAAGATTGGGCTCATCATATGCCGAATGAACTTTCCGGCGGACAAAAACAACGTGTGGCCATCGCTCGAGCACTTATCACGAAACCGCAGATCATCCTTGCCGATGAACCGACAGGTGCACTCGACAGTAAGACGTCCATAGAGGTGATGAACCTATTGAAAGAACTGCACGATAACGAAGGATTGACTATCATCGTCGTCACTCATGAAAGCGGTGTAGCCAATGAGACCAATAAGATCATCCACATCAAGGATGGCATCATTGAATCCATTGAAGAGAATATCCATCATAACGCCTCACCATTTGGCACAAGTGGATTAATGAAATAACCATGATTGACCTTTTTCAGGAAATATTCGGTACTTTGAAACGCAACAAGCTGCGCACCTTCCTTACAGGCTTTGCCGTAGCTTGGGGAATCTTCATGCTGATTGTTCTTCTGGGTGCAGGCAACGGACTGATCAATGCACTTAATGAAGCAATAAAAGGTATTGCTTCCAACTCGGTTGAGATCTATCCGGGTGTCACCTCCCAGACGTTCAAAGGTTATCAGAACGGACGATTCATTACTTTAGATAATAAAGATATTGACGTTACCAAACTTGCTGTAGGTGACAATATCATCGAGATTGGTGGAACACTTCAACAAAGCGGCGTCAACTTAAGTAACGGCAGACATCATGTCAACATCACGTTAAACGGTGTCTACCCTGTTTACTTATCGACCAATGGATATAAAATAAAAAAGGGACGATTCATTAACAACTTAGACATCAAGGATAAACGAAAAGCCATTGTGATTCATAAGAAAACAGTGGAACAACTTTTTGAAAAAGATGAATATGACCAGGTCATTGGGAAAAATATAAATGCTTCAGGCGTGTCATACAAGATCGTAGGCGTATATGAGGACAGAGAAAACATACAACCTGCTGCATTTATCCCATTTAGCACCCTAAAGATCATCTATAACAAAGGAAAAGATTTGAACAACATCATAATCTCTACTAAAAACATATCGACAGAGAAAAGACAAGACTTGTTCGAACAAGCCATCCGAACTTCATTGGCAGCAAAACACGAATTTGCATCGGATGACCGTAGAGCCTTGTTCATATGGAGTATGTTCAAACAGCTCAAACAACAGGATACCGGTCTTTCCATACTTCGGACTGCCATCTGGGTTATCGGTATCTTTACTTTGTTGAGCGGTATCGTAGGCGTAAGCAACATCATGCTGATTACCGTAAAGGAACGAACCCGAGAGTTCGGTATCCGAAAAGCACTGGGAGCAAAACCGTATTCCATCCTGTGGCTAATCATTGTTGAAAGTGTAACCATCACGACTATCTTTGGATATTTGGGTATGCTGGCAGGTATTGGCGCAACGGAATATATGAATATGGTGTCTGGTACCAAGGTGGTGGATATAGGAGTAGCACAGGCAACCGTATTTTCGAATCCGACTGTGGACATCAGCATTGCCATCCAAGCGACACTGACCTTGATTATCGCTGGTACGCTGGCAGGATTCTTCCCAGCACGGAAAGCGGTGATGATTAAACCTATTGAAGCATTAAGAGCAGATTAATATGTTTAGGATAGATATTGACAAATGGGAGGAGATCCTCGTTACGATTACCAGGAATAAGACTCGGAGCGTGCTTACTGCGTTCGGTATCTTCTGGGGAATCTTTATGCTGGTCGCTTTAATGGGCGGAGCACAAGGATTACAGGACATCATGTCCTCTAACTTCAAAGGATTTGCCACAAACTCTGCTATTTTCGCTTACAATAACACCAGTATTGCATACAAAGGCTTTCAGGAAGGAAGAGCCTGGAACATGGATGTTGATGATATAGAACTTATCAAACATAATGTCAGTGAGGTGGATGTCGTTACGCCAAACATCACACAATGGGGAGCGAGCGCAATTTACGAGGATAAGACCTTTAACTGCGTAGTAAAAGGATTGTATCCTGAATATGAGAAGATAGAAGCACAGGACATTAGCATGGGACGCTTTATCAACGATGTGGATGTACGAGACCACCGGAAGGTCTGTACCATCGGAAAGCAAGTTTATGAACAACTGTTCCCTGATAAACGGAATCCGCTAGGTGAGTTTATCCGCTTGGATGGTATCTACTATCAAGTGATTGGCGTCAGCCTCTCGACAAGTAACATGAGTATAAGCGGTGGTAGCGAACAAAGTGTTACCCTCCCCATTACCACCATGCAACAAGCATACAATAAAGGCAAAGAAGTAGACCTTATCTGCATCACAGCCAAAAAAGGACACCGTATGGCAGATGTGGCTCCCAAGGTGGAACAGGTGCTCAAAAAAGAACATTATATCCATCCCGACGACAAACAGGCGGTTATCATGGTGAATACGGAAGCACTGTTCTCGATGGTAGATAATCTTTTTAAAGGTATACACATCCTTTCTTGGATGGTTGGATTGGGTACTTTGCTGGCCGGAGCAATCGGTGTCAGCAACATCATGATGGTAACAGTGAAAGAACGTACGACCGAGATTGGTATCCGAAGAGCTATCGGTGCACGACCGGTAGATATCCTAAGCCAGATCCTGTCGGAAAGTATGGTGCTGACTATTTTTGCCGGTATGTTCGGCATCTTGTTTGGCGTGCTCGTCTTGCAAATGTTGGAGATGGGAACGGCACAAACCGAGAATCCCGGACATTTCCAAATCAGTTTCTGGATGGCAATTGGCGCTTGTGTAATATTAATGTGTATGGGTATGCTCGCCGGTTTGTTACCCGCCTATCGAGCTATGGCTATTAAACCGATTGATGCAATTAGAGATGAATAATTAAAAACAACGATATATGAAAAAGTATTTCAAATTTGTAATTCTTGCACTTATCCTTTTGGTTTTTATCGGGACATTCATGTTCCTCTATCAAAAATCAAAACCAAAGGCTATTGTTTATGAAACAGAAAAAGTAGAGGTTAAGGATTTACAAAAGACGACAGTTGCCACGGGAAAGATTGAACCGAGGGACGAGATCTTGATCAAACCACAGATTTCAGGTATCATCGACGTAGTATATAAGGAAGCTGGCGAGAAGGTGAAGAAAGGTGAGGTTATCGCCAAGGTGAAAGTGATACCGGAACTGGGACAATTGAATGCCGCAGAGAGCCGCGTGCGACTGGCTGAAATCAATGCCAAACAGGCAGAAACCGACTTCGACCGAATGAAAACCTTGTACGAACAGAAGTTGATCAGTAGTGAAGATTATGAAAAGAGTGAGGTCAGCGTACGACAAGCCCGCGAGGAGTTACAGACCGCAAAGGATAACCTGGAGATTGTCAAAGAAGGTATCACTAAGAACAGTGCTTCGTTTAGTAGTACACTGATTCGTTCTACCATCGACGGCCTCATCCTAGATGTGCCTGTCAAAGCAGGAAACTCGGTCATCATGAGTAACACCTTCAACGATGGTACCACCATCGCGACTGTTGCAGATATGAACGACCTGATCTTCCGCGGAAATGTGGATGAGACGGAAGTGGGACAAATTCACGAAGGCGTTCCTGTAAAGATTACCTTGGGAGCCTTGCAGGACATGAGTTTCGATGCCAGTCTGGAATACATCTCACCGAAAGGTGTCGAGCAAAACGGTGCCAACCAGTTTGAGATTAAGGCTGCTATCAAAGTACCCGACAACGTGACTATCCGCTCTGGATATAGCGCCAACGCAGAAATCGTACTGGCTCATGTTGAGAAAGTACTGAGCGTACCCGAGAGCTGCATCGAATTTAGCGGGGATTCTACATTTGTCTACGTACAAAGTGGAAACCAAAAATTTGAGCGGAAAGAAGTAAAGACCGGTCTGAGCGACGGAATCTATATTGAAATAAAGAGTGGATTGAAGGCGAATGAAATTATTCGCAGTAAACAAAAAGAAAATTAATATGAAACACGCATATTTCATCTTATTAGCTGCGTCTTTGTGGGGAACGCCATCCCTTGCCCAAGAAGCATGGGACCTGCGGAAGTGTATCGATTATGCCATCGAACACAACCTGAGCATCAAACAGCAGGAGGCAACCATGGAACAACGGGAAGTTGACTTGAACACAGCGAAATGGAGACGTCTACCTAACCTGAGTGCAAACGTAGGACAATCGTTTAACTTCGGACGTGGTCTGCAAGCCGACAACACCTATGCTGATACAAATACGAAAAGTACGAATTTCTCAGTTGGAACCAGCATTCCATTGTTCACCGGATTGGAAATTCCCAACACCATTGCCCTTAGCAAACTGAACTTGCAAGCAGCAATGGAGGACCTGAATAAGGCAAAAGAGGATATCAGCATGCAGGTTACCTCCTACTATCTGCAAGTATTGTTCAACGAAGAGTTGGCAAAAGTAGCACACGACCAAGTAAAACTGAGTCAGGAACAGTTGGACCGAAAAGTAGCTTTCTTCAAGAATGGGAAAGCTTCGGAAGCTGAACTGTACGAGGCAAAGTCACGCGTTGCACAAGATGAGCTATCAGCGACACAAGCCGACAATAATGTACGGCTGGCCCTATTGGATTTGAGCCAATTATTGGAGTTATCATCTCCAGAAGGGTTCCATATCGTTTCACCTGAGATCGGAGATGTGTTAGCATCGATAAGTCTTCCTGAAGAGATCTACCAGGAAGCTATCATGATAAAGCCTTCTATCAAAGCCGCACAGTACAGACTTGAAGGAGCAGAACGAAATATCCGAATTGCACAAAGTGCCTTAATGCCACAGTTAAGTTTCTCAGCCGGAATGGGTACCAACTACTATAATTTGTCGGGAATTGAGAACCCAAGTTTCAGCTCACAATGGCACCGGAACCTTAGCAAGTATTTGAGTTTCAACTTAAGCATCCCTATCTTCAACCGTTTCCAGACACGAAACCAGATTCGGAAAGCACGCATCGACCGCTCTGCTATTTCCTTGCAACTGGAAGAAAGTAAGAAAACGCTTTTTAAGGAAATCCAACAGGCGTACTACAATGCTATCGCAGCTGAAAGCAAGTTTAATAGCAGTAAGGTAGCAATGGATGCTGCAGAGGCATCATTCAATCTGATAAAAGAAAAGTATGCAAATGGAATGGCTACTGCTACTGAATACAATGAATCACGCACCAATTGGATGAGAACCGTTTCCGATCAGGTACAAGCCAAGTACGACTATCTATTCCGAAGCAAGATTCTCGACTTCTACAGAGGAAGACCTATTGAATAAGAGAAATGATTTGAATACAAAAAGAGAGACCAGAACGTCATTTGTTCTTGTCTCTCTTTTTGTATACTGCTATTGTCCAATGATCTCAGCTATCTTATCCACATTCATGCTCCGGGCAGAGGCATCGAGGATGCTCTTGTACGCTCCTCCCTGCGCATATACCTCTTGCGGCGTACCACTTTGTACGACCCTTCCTTCTTGTAACACATAAATTGTGTCGGCATCAATGATCTGGCCGATATTATGAGAAATAATAATAACTGTTCGCCCCGTCTTAATGGCATCAATGGCGGCTTTTATCTGCTCGGTAGCAATTGCATCCAAGCTCGCCGTCGGTTCGTCCAAGAAGATAATCGGAGGATTCTTCAAGAACATACGGGCAATCGCAATTCGTTGCTGCTGTCCACCACTCAATTGAAGTGCCTGTGTCTGGAATCCTTCAGGCAATTGCATGATTTGGTCGTAAATGTATGCCTGCTTGGAAGCAAAAACCACATCTTCGTGCGATGCTTTCGGGTTTCCGTAAAGGATATTCTCCTCAATGGTACCACTGAAAATATGATTCTTTTGCAAAACCAATCCGACATTCTCACGTAAGTTCTGGGTATCCCAATCGTTAAGATTCACCCCATCAAGGGTAATAGAGCCCACTTGCGGCACATAGAACTTATCCAATAAGTTAATTACAGTGGATTTTCCTGCACCACTCAAACCAACCAAGGCCGTTATCTTTCCAGCAGGGATGCTCAAGCTGACATCATACAATGCCTGTGTCCCGTTGCTGTACGTGAAATCAACGTGCTCAAGCACGAAGTTTCCTTTCACATCTGAAGAGACATGCTTTCCTGAAGCCTCGATTTCATGATCCGCATGCAGGATGCCAAAGAATCCCTCAGCATAGATCAATGCGTCATTCAAATCATCATAGATACGGTGTAACTGACTGATGGGCGCACTTACGTTGGCAAAAAGCATTACATGATACATGATCTTACCGATGGTCATCCCGGGATAATCAATCAACACCAAGTAAGCTGTGAGAATAATAATCAAAACTGTACCTATCTTCTCGAGAAAACTTTTCAAGCCCCCAAAGAAATAGCCTTGCCGACGGATGGATAACTGTTGCTCAGTCATCGCATTCTGAATAATCGCCTGCCGTTCTGATTCAATCTTTTCACGATTAAACGATTTGATGACTGAAATACTCTCGATTATATTCAGAATACATTGACTTACCTTCTGATGACTACTGAAAATACTCCGTCGTCCGTTTTTCATTCGCTTAGCTTGAATGAAAGTAACGTAAAAATAGATTGGAACGATGAAGAGAGCAACCAATCCCACATATACGTTTGCCTTGAACATCAACACTAAAGCCATAATAGCCGTAGTGAAGAGTGGTAAGATTTCAATGAAAAGATTGTTCACCGTATTGCTCAGGCTCATCACTCCACGGTCGATTCGCGACTGCAGTTTACCCGTCTCATTCTCCTCACTGGAGAAGAAAGCCATACGAAAAGAAAGCATGCGCTTAACGACATCGAGTGACAAGTCGCGGCTTACCAGGATACGCATCCGTTCACCGAAATAGCGTTGGAAGAAAGTCACAACCGCTGAGATCAGTTCCTTTCCCAACAGAATAGAACTGATAACGATAAGAATACGAACGGCCTGACTCCATGCAAAAGATGGTTGATGAAGCAAGTCATTGATGGAATCCACGGCCTTATCAAGCACAATGGCATTTACCTGCGCTAAAAGAGAGCTGATGAGTGTCAGCACCAATGTTGTTGAGATTAGCCACTTATAAGGACGGATATAAGGAAGAATATTTCGTAACATGGACATGATGTCCATCTTCCCTTGCAGATTTTTGGAAGAATTCGCATGGTTCGTCTTGGGTTGATTTGTTTGCATTTTGTATCGTTTAAAAGAAATCAACAAATTTATCATCCTCTCAGATGAAACAAAAGTAATAAAAAATATAGAAAAGTTGTAGGAATCGTCAGAAAAGTGCTATCCTTCGAAAAGAAGGAGGATGCTCTTTCGAGCACCCTCCCAACTTAACCAATTAAAAGTTGTATGCTGCTTGCTTAACGATGTCTGCTTGCTGAGGCAACGCTTCTGCTTGCGCTACTGCTTCTACTTACATTGCTGCTTCTGCTTACGCTGCCAGCACTCGCGCTTCTGGTCATTGCGCCACGGTTGCTGACGCTGCTGCTTCTACTGCTTGACTGTGAACGAACCCCAACAGATTGCTGAGTGCGATTGTTGTGATTGCTCACGGAACTTGAACGCTGAGCCGAACGAGCCACTTGACGATTGTTGCTGACTACATTCTGACGGCGAACAACATTATTACTATTTCGAGTATTTACGTTCGGATTGTCTTGACGACGTACATTGCCGTTATTCTGACGCACCTCACTCTTCTTGTTATTGTGGCCTACATTGTGATTGCCGTAGTTGCTACGAGAATTTCCATTGTAAACCTCATTCTTCTTATTCGGACGAACAGCCGGAGCAGCCTTGTGAGCAACTGGAGCCTTGTGAGCTTTCGGTGCCACGTGAGCCACAGGAGCGTGATGTCCGCGATTCAGATGGAACGCACCAGCGAATACGCTGTGACCGCGATAGTGATCACGATGATGCAATTCGTAGTAGCTGCGATTACCAAAGTGAGTACGGTAGTGACCTCCTAGGTAAGTACGATAGTGATGAGGCTTACCATAGTAGAAGAAGTTCACGTTCGTGTACACATTGAACACACCTAATCTCCAAGAATTCTGATACAGACTGATCGGACGATAGAAGTAAGTAATGTCCATGAAGCGACGATACTGATACTCCGTCAAAATCCAACGCAAGTCGTCATTACGGATATTCAAGAAGTTGTAGTAGTTGTCCAACGCGTAGTCGTAACCCAACACTACCTCTCGCATGATGTTATCTACATTATATACGAAATCGAAATTAACTTCATATACATCATTATATTGCTGTGATGTCAGCTGTAATTCATACGCCATCCGATCAGTCAAGAAACGGACATTTCTGCGCATGGTGCTCAAACTCATTGCTTGTACTGATAAAGTACCGATCATTACGATCATCCAGAGTGCAGTTAATTTTTTCATGACTTTCTCTTTTTAAATGGTTAGACATTTGTTCTTTTCTCTGATACAAAAGTAGGGAGATAATTATCCCCCTACAATTGATTTTCCCCATTTGTTCGAAGGAATTTCCCTAAACTTTTTAGGGATTTCCTCCCGGCTATAAATGTCCGTTTATTATCTTACCAAGTATATGCCGTTGGGTTCCAGCACGATAAGCCGCTGCTTATAGAGGTCCCCCACTGCCTTCTTGAAAGTCTTTTTGCTTACTCCGAATGTTTTGTATATCTGTTCTGCATCACTCTTATCAGTAAAACGAATGAACCCGCGCTGTTCCTTGATGTAGGCAAGCAGGGTCTCAGAGAAATCCTTCACCTTCTTCATACCGCCTTGCTGAAGTTCCAAGTCGATTTTTCCATCCTCGCGCACTTGCTTGATGAAAGCCTTCAGTTGCATACCGATGCTTATCGGTTGGAAAATCTCGTTTTCGTAGAGCAGACCACTGAATTTATTATCAATAATTGCCTTATACCCTAAATCGGTATGTTGCCATACCAGGATGTTGACTTCTTCTCCTACTTCATACTCAGGTTTCTCCCCCGACAAGAAATGTTCCACCTTCGCTGAAGCCATGATACGGTAACTCTCATCGTCCAGATGTACGTGAACAATATACTTCCGTCCGACTTGCATCTTCATTTTCTGTTCACGGAAAGGAACAAACAAGTCTTTCATCAGTCCCCAATTCAAGAAAGCACCATATTGGTTGACCCATGCCACTTCCAAATAAGCGAACTGACCCACCTGTGCGTAAGGATCCAATGTGGTAGCCACAAGTCGCTCCTCATTATCCAGATAGATGAATACATTTAGCATGTCACCTACCTTTGTTCCTTCGGGAACATACCGTGCAGGCAACAGGATTTCGCCATCATCGCCACCATCGAGATATAGACCGAAATCTACTTCCTTGACACCCTCTAACTGATTATATTTTCCTAATTCGATATTCATAGCACCATCTGACTATTACAGATGCAAAGATAATGCAATCTGAACAAAAGCCCAAATTCTCTGATGGCAAAGCATCAGATTTACGGATAAGCATCCTATAAAAAATGTTCAGACTTGGTGAAACTTCTTTAACCTACAAAAAATTCTTACAATTATTTGGAATAGTCTTTTGAAAGGATTACTTTTAACATGTCATTAAATACATCAACTATGAAAACAGTTATTCTAACTTATTGCAAAGACAACATTGAGGCTCACCGCATTCAAGATGTTTTAGGTGAGCAGGGTATCCTTTCTATTTTGCAAAATGAGAATATTGCGAGCGTGATACCATGCCCTGCCTTCGAGATACCTATTATTGTAAATGAAGAAGATTTGGAAAAAGCGAGGGAAATCCTGCGCGATCTTTTCCCAGAGAAGATTGTTGATGAAGATCCGATCAACTTTATTTAATCAGTCTCATAATGAATCCGACCGTCCAACAAATGAATGGTGCGGTCGGTCAGTTTTGCCAGCCCTTCATCATGAGTAACGATGACGAAAGTCTGTCCCAACCGTTCCCGTAAGTCGAAGAATAGTTGATGTAACTCTTGTTTATTAGCCGTATCAAGACTTCCCGACGGCTCATCTGCCAGGATGACTGAGGGATGATTTATCAATGCCCGTCCCACAGCAACCCGTTGTTTTTCTCCTCCCGACAGTTCCGAAGGTTTATGTGTCGAACGATCTTTCAAACCCAGCATATCTAGGATTTCCATTGCTTTCTTCTTGGCTTCGGAAGCTGAGTCTCCGGCAATCAGAGCGGGGATCATCACATTCTCGAGGGCCGTGAATTCCGGCAGGAGTTGATGAAACTGAAAGACAAAACCAATTCGTTTGTTGCGGAATGCCGACAGTTCCTTTTCTTTCAACGTACTTACATCTGTTCCGTCAATCACTACCGTACCGCTATCTGCTTTATCAAGGGTTCCGATAATCTGAAGCAAGGTTGTCTTTCCTGCGCCGCTTGGTCCGACAATACTTACCACCTCGCCCTTTCCAATGGAAAGATCGATACCTTTCAGTACTTGCAAACTGCCAAAACTTTTGGTTATCCCTTTAATTTCTATCATGGCTTAAGGTTTTATCATTCACTTTTCCGAATCAAGTTGGACACCCACCTCGATACTCGGTCATAGAGCGTATATTCCGTAGCTTTCTTGACAATAGGGTTCGAGAAAGAGAGGATACTCTCTGGGTCGGCATATTGATCCGGATAAATAATCAGCTGACTATTGTTTGAGAAATACTTACTAATCTGAGAAGGAAGCTTGTCGAATGACGACTGATACGAGATAGAACCGGCACGTGATGACACAACCACGAACAAATGCTCGTGTTCCACCTGTCCTGTCAGCGACATGAGGTCTTCCCAATCATCCATCTCCGAGAATTCGGCTTCGTGACCAATATGACGATGGTTGACAAATCGTTGCAACTGAATCAATGTGTCGTGCATGGCAAAGAAATGTATCCGACATCCCAACTGTTCACTCATACGACACAGTTGAAGCAACCATTTCGTGAAGCCGACTTCAAATTCCGCCTTGTCGGGAACTACCACAATGATTCTTCGCAACGTGTTCACCGGCATCAATAATTTCACAATCATTATCTGGCGATGCGTCCTATCCAACAAGTTCTCGGTGAGCATACCAAAGAACGAGTCAACCATGTTGGTCTTGCGGTGCAAGCCGATAATCACATCTGTTGCCTGATGCTCTTTCATCGTATGGAAGATTCCCTGAGCGATATTCATGTCGTACCGCAATACCGTTTTTACCGTTGCATCCGCAGCGGACGCTACCTTAGCGGTCCGTTCCAAGTTACGTTCACAAGCCCTCACCTTCCCTTCTGACGCATTATTGTCGTCAACAACACTCAAGGCAACGATCGGAGTCTCCTTCGTTTTACGAAGAGTCAAAGCCATTTCAACCAGTCCGTCAATGGTTTCGGGATTTGCTACAGGAATCAGGTAACACTCGCGTTCCTTTTTCTCCTTTTGTATCTCGTCGGTCTGAGATTCAGTAATGATTTTCTTTGCTGCCCGTTCAGTGACAATCGAACTGACGACACAGGTAATCAAAATCAACACGACCGTACCGTTCAGCACATCATCGTTCAGCAGTCGTTCCCCATTTTCCATCACAATATTGTGACCAATCAACACGGCAGCCAACGCCGCAGCAGCATGGGCATTCGTCATTCCGAACATGATACGCCGTTCAACGACCTTCATCTTGAAGATTTTCTGCGTGAGATAAGCCGGTATCCACTTAGCGATGACCGCAACAACGGTCATCACGAGAGCTACCTTCAAGGCTGTTCCGCCAACCAACATACTACGGATATCGATGATCATGCCCACTCCTATCAGGAAATAAGGGATGAACAAGGCGTTCCCCACAAATTCCAGACGGTTCATCAGCGGAGAAACATGAGGAATATATCGGTTTAAAACCAATCCGGCCAAGAAAGCGCCCAAGATTCCTTCCATCCCGACAAGCTGCATCAAGGCTGCTCCCAAGAAAACCATGGAGAGAACAAAGACAAACTGCATGACAGAATCGTTATACCGACGGAAGAACCAACGGCACAAACGCGGCATAAAGAAGATAATCAAGAAGCAAAGAATGACAACCTTACCCAATAGCCACAGCCAGAACCATGCGCTTCCGTCACTCGACTTATACGTTCCACCGATGACAGCCAAGATAATCAAAGCGAACATTACAGTAATGATCGTCGCCGCTATGGAGATACTCGACGAAGGCTCTCTTGCCAAACCATACCGGCTGATAATCGGATAGGCAATCAAGGTGTTGCTGGCGTAGATACTCGCTAATAGCAGAGAAGATGCGATGCCATAATGAAGCATTGTCATGCTGGTGAACGTACCTATCACCATCGGTATCGAGAACGACAGGAGACCAAAGGTTAATCCTTTCAGCTGGTTCTTCTTAAAGTCATCCATATCCAACTCCAAACCAGCTAGAAAGACAATATAATACATGCCCACCTTTCCGAACAACTCAAAGCTGTCGTCAAATTCCAAAAGGTTCAAACCGTTTTTTCCGATGAGCATACCGGCGAGAATCATTCCAACAATATGAGGAATGTGCAACTTACCCATCACAAGCGGAGCGAATAAAATGACTAACAACACCAGGAAGAAAATCCAAGTGGGGTCCGTTATCGGTAGTTGAGATGTGATGCTTGTGAAATCCATTCGCCTATATTTACGGCGAAGATAGCACAAATCCGAGGGAATGCCAAATTTATCAAGACTTTTCAACTTCTTTGTCCGTCTTTCTGATGTGAAATCTTATAAATATTACTATCTCGAATAAAAAATACATATCCCCTCATTTCCCCCTCAATACACATCTAAAAAAGAAGTTTGTACTAGTTTTATTTCAAACTATTGCAAAATATCATATCTTTGCAGCGAGATACATATTAATATACATTTCTAAATCTAAACGAAAAATGAGAGTAGCAATTGTTGGTGCAAGTGGAGCTGTAGGACAAGAGTTCCTGCGCGTACTTGATGAACGGAATTTCCCTATCGATGAGTTAGTTTTATTTGGTTCTACACGTAGTGCGGGACGAAAATATTCATTCCGCGGAAAAGATATAGAGGTAAAGCTTCTTCAACACAATGATGATTTCAAAGGAATCGACGTAGCTTTTGTCTCCGCCGGTGGCAGTACATCCAAGGAATTTGCAGAAACCATCACGAAACATGGGACCGTCATGATTGATAACTCAAGTGCTTTCCGTATGGACAATGATGTTCCTTTGGTTGTGCCCGAGGTAAATCCTGAAGATGCGTTGAACCGTCCACGAGGAATCATCGCTAATCCTAACTGTACGACCATCCAGATGGTGGTTGCCTTGAAAGCTATCGAAGGATTGTCACATATCCGCAAGGTACATGTATCCACATATCAAGCAGCCAGTGGTGCCGGTGCCGCTGCCATGGCTGAGTTGTACGAGCAATACCGTCAAGTCCTTGCAAACGAGCCTGTAACAGTCAGCAAATTCCCTTACCAGCTGGCCTTTAACGTTATTCCTGAGGTAGATGTATTCACCGATAACGGTTATACGAAAGAGGAAATGAAGATGTTCAACGAGACTCGCAAGATTATGCACTCGGATATAAAGGTCAGCGCTACCTGTGTCCGTGTTCCTGCCCTCCGTTCTCACTCTCAAAGTGTGTGGGTAGAGACTCTTCAACCGATTTCTCCCGCTGAAGCCAGAGAGGCATTTGAGAAAGGTGAAGGTCTGGTAGTGATGGATAACCCCGCAAACTTGGAATACCCAATGCCATTGTTCCTCGCTGGAAAAGATCCAGTCTATGTCGGACGAATCCGTAAAGATCTTACCAACGAAAATGGCCTCACCTTCTGGGTTGTAGGCGACCAAATCAAGAAAGGCGCCGCACTGAATGCCGTGCAAATCGCCGAGTATCTGATCAAAGTGAAGAACATTTGATCCAAGTGAAGATTATTTAATCCAATCTAACTAAATAAATTAGGCTTGTCACCTAGGTGGCAAGCCTTTTTCACAAAGGTGGAAAGCCTTTGTCACTAATGTGGAAAACTTTTGTCACAAAGGTGACAAGCTTAAATATTGGCGATTCGCATGATATCGGCAAAGACTCCGGCTGCAGTTACTCCGGCTCCGGCGCCATAGCCTTGAATCATCATCGGGTATTCCTTGTAACGTTCGGTGGTCAGAAGGATGATATTGTTGCTTCCCTCCAAGCTATAGAACGGGTGCGACTTCTCCACCTCAACCAAAGATACGCTGCCCTTGCCCTCTTCGAACTTTGCCACAAAGCGCCAACGCTTGTTTTCTTGCTCAAGTTGCGAGCGACGTTGCTCAAACGGAGCATCCAGGCTTGGAAGATTCTTCCAGAAATCATCGATCGTGCCCTCCATGATATCGTTCGGAATGAACAAATGCTTTTCAACATCCGATTGCTCCAGCACATAACCGGCCTCACGAGCCAAAATAACGAGTTTTCGAATTACATCCTTACCACTCAAATCAATACGTGGATCAGGTTCTGAATAGCGTTCTTCCTTCGCCCTACGCACGGCAAGGCTCAACGGCACATCTTTGCTGATGGTATTAAAGATATAGTTGAGTGTTCCACTCAGGATAGCCTCGATTTTCAGGATGCGGTCACCGCTGTTTATCAAGTCGTTAATGGTATTGATGACGGGCAAACCGGCTCCTACATTTGTTTCAAACAGATATTTCACACCACGATGGACTGATTCTGTCTTCAACGCTTTATAAGTGGCATAGTCGGACGAAGCGGAAATCTTATTGGCCGCCACGACAGAAATGTTGTGAGAGAGGAAATCATGGTATAAAGACGCGACTTCGGCACTGGCTGTACAGTCCACAAACACTGAATTAAAGATATTCATGCCTATGATCTCATCTCTCAGCACCTTCTTTGAGGAAGGGATGCCTCGCTCTTCCAATTGTTTGCGATAATCTATCAAGTCAATGCCCTCTCGGGTAAAGAGTGCTTTATGTCCGTTTGCGATTCCAACCACGTTAAGTTTCAGATTTCGCTCGTTTGCGAGCTTATCCTGTTGCTGGCGCAACTGTTCTATCAGGTTGTGTCCAACTGCTCCGATGCCACAGATAAAGAGATTCAGCACTTGGTATTCGGACAGGAAGAACGAATCGTGGATAACGTTCAACGCCTTGCGAAGCGATTTCAACTCGATGACAAACGAGATGTTGGTTTCGCTTGCACCTTGGGCCGTTGCAATCACACTGATACCGTTTCTTCCCAACGTACCGAACAGTTTTCCCGCAATTCCAGGAACAAACTTCATGTTCTCGCCGACGACTGCTACCGTGGCAAGATTCCGTTGTACGATGGCCGGACTCATCTCGCCCATCTCTATCTCCTTGGCGAACTCTTCGTTCAATACTTCCGCTGCCAAATCAGCATCTTGATTCCGCACACCGATGGACGTACTGTTCTCAGATGATGCCTGGGCAACCAAGAACACACTGATGCCACTCCCTGCCAAAGCCGAGAAGATACGGTAGTTCACACCGATGACACCAACCATGCCTAAGCCGGTAACGGTAATCAGACTGGTATCATTGATGGATGAGATACCTTTGATTAACTTATTGCCTGAGTCGACTTTCTGTTTGATTATCGTTCCCGAGCCTTCGGGGTTAAAAGTGTTCTTTACCAAGATAGGGATATTCTTATGACAGACCGGATAGATCGTTGGCGGATACACCACTTTCGCACCGAAGTTACAGAGTTCCATTGCTTCCACGTAACTCAGTTCGTTAATGGTATAGGCCGTGTTGATGACCCTAGGGTCAGCGGTCATGAAACCATCGACATCCGTCCAGATTTCCAGACACTCCGCATCGAGTGCAGCTGCGATAATGGAAGCAGTATAATCTGATCCACCTCTGCCCAGATTCGTAATCTCGTTCGTCTGCTTATCCGTGGCGATAAATCCAGGCACCAAGGCCACTTTCGGGAGTTCGCTGAACGTTTTCTTCACCAAATGATTGGTCAACTCCGAGTCAAGGATATGACGATCCCGTTTTTTCTCAGTCTTAATGAAGTTGCGTGAATCGTACCAGACCGCATCTTTGATGAGCGCACAGACAATCATCGAAGAAAGACGTTCTCCGTAGCTGAGGATAGTAGCCGAAGTCTTTGGCGAGAGGTCACGAATCAGATAAATACCTTGGAAGATATTCTTCAGCTCATTCAGTAACTCATTTACTTTCTCAACCAACAGTGTTCTTGCCTCTCCAGCAGGGATTACCGTGTACACCATTTCGATGTGCCGGTTGACAATCTCACGATATTCTTTCTCAAAACTCTCATCACCTTTAGCCGCCAGCTCTGAAGCAAATATCAGTTTGTCCGTAATGCCACCCAAAGCCGACACGACAACGATGACCGGACCTTCAACAGCCTCGATGATTTGCTTGACACTTAATATACTTTGTGCGGAACCAACAGATGTCCCGCCGAATTTCATAACTTTCATGAATTGGACGTTTTAATGCTCTAAACGAGTAAAAAAGAAAAAAGGAATTGATTTGCTTACATCCGTAAGCGTGATTCACGTAGAACCGCATAGCTATCATTCTGCCCGGAAGGGCATATCCATGGACCATGAGCACATTCGCATGGAGATATACATCTGATGTAGATAGAAAGCTGTCATTTTACGTTATTAAATTGCTGCAAAGACAGATATCTTCTTTGCTTCTGGCTACAAAGATAAAGATTATTCGATACTTTTTATCACTTTTCCTTATTTTTTTGTGATAAAAGCACATTCTTATCATAAAAAAAAGAAGGCTGCCTTCCTTGTGGAACGCAGCCTCATTTTTAATCTAAATCAAAATAATGTATTATTTTACGAATTGATGATGGTATCCATCAATCTTGTTCCAAGCACCGCGAGTAAAGTCTGGAACAGCAACCGGAGCACTTCCGTTTTCGATTGAGATAGCACCAAGTTCGCCAACGCAACACCATTCAGCCAAGTCGTAAACATCCATATCCAGAGGCAAACCATTGCGTAAGCAGTAAACCAAACGGTAATCCATTACATAGTCCATACCGCCATGACCGCCAACTTGCTTAGCAATCTCCTCAATTTCTTGATGAATCGGGTGCTTGTATTCCTGCATCATCGCCTCTTTCACAGCAACAGGAACTGCAGAGTGAGCAGAAAGGTTCTCGTGATTCGGAACAACCTTATCATCAACCTGTTCTGGCATGAAGCAATACTGCTCTACCGGATACTTATTCGCAAAACCTTTCGTACCAGTCAACTGATACATACGGCTATATGGACGAGGATTCATTACATCATGCTCAATCAAGATAGTCTTTCCTTTTTCGGTACGCATAATAGTCATCGTATGGTCACCGTTCTTGAAGTCGGAACCATCCTCATTACTATATTTCTTCACCAGTTCCGGACCAGTTGCCGGGTTAGACTCCATAGCAACCAATGTCTTCAAGCGATCACCACGGTGGATGTTCAGCAACTGACAAGCAGGACCGAATCCGTGAGTCGGATAAACATCACCTTTGTGCTTACGGTTGAAGTCAAGACGCCAGTTTTTCCAGTAATCTCCCCAGAAATCACTCAAGTTGTGGATGTAAGCGCCCTCAACATGCAGGATATCACCGAACAAACCTTTCTGAGCCATGTTCAAAGTAGTCAGTTCGAAGAAGTCGTATACACAATTCTCCAACATCATGCAGTGCTTACGCGTACGTTCTGAGGTATTAATCAAGTCCCAGCACTCCTGCAAAGAAGTTGCGGCAGGCACTTCAATGGCAGCATGCTTTCCTTTTTCCATTGCATAGATAGCAATCGGTGCATGATGGATCCAGTCGGTGGCGATATAGACGATATCGATATCATCTCGGTCGCACAATTCCTTGTAAACCTCGGTGCTTCCACTATATTCAGCAGCCTTTGGCAGTCCGGCCTTAACCAAAATCTCGTTTGCCTTAGCAACACGGTCAGGTTCCACGTCGCAAAGAGCGACAATTTTCGTTCCAGGAATATGAGTCCAGCGAGCCACAGCACCAGGACCACGCATACCTAATCCAACAAATCCGACACGTACCGTGTCCAACTTAGGTGTTGTCAGCTGAATTACATCCTGTTGTCCTGCGGGACGTTCCGGAACAGCTACTTCAATCGGATTAACTTCGTTCTGGCAGCACTTATCGTTCTTCGAAGTGCAAGCGGTTAAGCCTACTAAAGCAAAACCAACCACTGCCAAGCATAAATTCTTAACGTTCATTTGAAAACTTCGTTTTAATGGTTATCTTTCTTAATTGCAAAGATAAGAAAAAAGTATTGAAAATATAGAAACACTAGAAAGATATTACAACAAACGGATGAAATAAAATAGGAACGAAACGGAGTTTTTTAAAGTAAGTTTGTAAATTTGTAACTTAAAACGAGGCAAATGGCAAAAGATAAGACGGTATACGTATGTAACCAATGTGGAGCGGAGTCGCCTAAATGGATTGGTAAATGTCCTGCTTGCGGGGCATGGAACACGTATGTCGAACAAATCGTACGTAAGGAACCTTCCGTCAGACAATATGCCGGAGGTCTGGATCGCGAAAAGAATAAGCCGCAGACGTTCGACAAGATTGTCGGTGGCGAAGAGTCGCGCATCTCCATGCACGATGACGAACTGAACCGCGTCCTTGGTGGTGGACTCGTCCCAGGTTCGCTGGTCCTGTTAGGCGGTGAGCCGGGTATCGGAAAATCTACACTGATTCTTCAAACGGTATTACGCATTCCTGAAAAGAAGATTCTGTATGTCTCTGGTGAGGAAAGCGAGCGCCAGCTGAAGTTAAGGGCTGAACGTATCTCACATGAGGCATCCGACTGTCTGATTCTCTGTGAGACGTCGTTGGAACAAATCTATGTTCACATCAAGAACACACAACCAGACATCGTCATTATTGACTCCATACAGACAATCAGCACGGAAACCGTCGACTCCTCTCCAGGTAGTTTGGGTCAGGTAAGGGAATGTGCCGCCTCCATCCTTAAATTTGCGAAGGAAACCAATACGGCGGTAATCCTTATCGGACATATAAATAAGGAAGGAAGCATCGCCGGACCGAAAGTGCTCGAGCATATCGTCGACACGGTACTGCAATTCGAAGGAGATCAACATTATATGTACCGCATCCTCCGAAGTATCAAAAACCGATTTGGCAGTACGGCCGAGTTAGGTATCTACGAAATGCGCCAAGATGGGTTACGTCAGGTTCCGAATCCGTCCGAACTCTTGCTGAGTGCCGACAATGAGGGCATGAGTGGAGTAGCCATTGCGACCGCTATCGAAGGAGTGCGCCCATTCTTGATTGAAGTACAAGCATTGGTTAGTTCTGCTGTATATGGTTATCCACAACGTTCTTCCACAGGATTCGATCTTCGTAGGATGAACATGCTATTGGCTGTCCTCGAAAAACGCGTGGGTTTCAAACTTGCTCAGAAAGATGTATTCCTAAACATTGCTGGCGGTTTACGCGTCAACGATCCTGCGATCGATTTGGCCGTTATCAGCGCCATCCTTTCAAGCAATATGGATGTAGAGATCGAACGAGATACTTGTATGGCTGGTGAAATCGGTCTGAGCGGTGAGATCCGCCCCGTAAATCGTATTGAGCAACGCATCAGTGAGGCGGAGAAACTGGGATTTACCCGAATGATTTTACCCAAGCACAATATGCAAGGGTTGGATACAAAGAAATGGAAGATTCAGTTAATCCCTGTCAGAAAGGTTGAAGAAGCATTCCGTGCACTATTTGGTTAACGAAAGAGTATGATACAAGAATTTCAGATACGTTTAGACCCACATAAGGCTTCCAGTGAAGAGTTGATTAAGGATTTCATTGGACGTGAGAAGGGTTTGGATATACGGACAATCAATGCAATCCGCATTTTGAAGCGGAGCATCGATGCCCGTCAACGAAATATCTTTGTCAACCTCACCGTTCGTCTGTACATCCACGAGCTACCAACCGATCAAGGTTTCACGCCCACCGAATATAAACCTGTCGATGGAAAGAAACAGGCTATCGTTGTAGGAGCAGGACCAGGCGGACTCTTCGCAGCCCTTCGACTGATTGAGTTGGGAATTCGTCCTATCATCGTAGAACGAGGAAAGAATGTACGCGACCGGAAAGTAGATCTCGCCAAGATTACCAAAGACCATAAAGTAAACGCGGAAAGCAATTATAGTTTTGGAGAAGGCGGCGCGGGTGCATACTCTGACGGAAAACTATATACGCGAAGCAAGAAAAGAGGTAACGTCGATAAGATATTGAACGTGTTCTGTCAACATGGTGCTTCTACGTCTATTCTCATGGATGCCCACCCACATATTGGCACAGATAAGTTGCCAAGAGTCATCGAGAATATGCGGAAAACCATTCTAGAATGTGGTGGAGAAGTACATTTCGAGACAAAGATGACCGGTCTGATTATCCAGGACAGGAAGGTTATCGGTATTGAAACACAAACAGGACAGCAATTCTTTGGTCCCGTCATCTTAGCGACCGGTCATTCCGCCAGAGATGTTTACCAATGGCTGTACGATCACCAAGTCGACATCGAGGCAAAAGGAATTGCAGTCGGAGTACGGTTGGAGCATCCGGCCATGCTCATTGACCAAATCCAATATCACAATAAGAACGGAAGAGGTGCCTATCTTCCCGCTGCCGAATACAACTTTGTTACCCAAGTAAACGGACGAGGTGTTTACAGTTTCTGTATGTGTCCTGGTGGATTTGTCGTTCCTGCAGCCAGTGGTCCTCAGCAAATTGTTGTAAACGGAATGAGTCCGAGCAACAGAGCAGGGCGTTGGAGTAATTCCGGCATGGTTGTTGAAATGCATCCCGAGGATTTAAGCAATCCTGATTTGAAGATGAACGAGGAGGGTTACGGAGACTCACCTTTGGCGATGATGCATTTCCAAGAAGCATTGGAACAAATGTGTTGGCAACAAGGGAATATGCGACAGACAGCTCCAGCACAACGTATGGCCGACTTCGTAAACAGGAAACTAAGTTACGATTTACCAGATAGCTCATACGCTCCTGGACTTATCTCCTCTCCTCTTCACTTTTGGATTCCTTCATTTATCACCAGTCGGCTGCAACAAGGATTCTTACAGTTTGGAAAGAACAGTCACGGTTTCTTGACCAACGAAGCGTCTGTGATAGCAATTGAGACAAGAACGTCCGCTCCAGTTCGGATTATACGAGATAAAGAAAGACTGCAACATTGTTCCATCGCAGGTTTGTTCCCTTGCGGAGAAGGTGCTGGCTATGCTGGAGGAATTGTTTCAGCAGGTATTGACGGAGAACGGTGTGCTGAAGCTACCGCTCAATATTTAGAAGCATTATGATGAAAGACCATAAACTCGAAATCGCCATTATCGATTCCAACATACTCAGTTGTTTGGCTCTCAAAGAGATTCTGGAGGACATTATTCCAACAGCAGCTGTACGTATCTTCTCTTCGTTTGAGGAATTTGAGGACAAGACATGCGATACGTATGCCCATTACTT
>CAMVLL010000021.1 GCA_947168315.1 uncultured Bacteroidota bacterium
ATTGCTGAAGAAGTATCAAGACAATATGCGTAGTTATTACAGCCGTAGAGAAGGTGGAGAAGAAATCGCCGACGATGTTGAACATCGAGTTGCCGAACTTTTTGCAGAATTACGCAAGCAAGGATTTGAGGCAATTACTATTGAGCAAGTAGAAGAAATCATTCACCGCATCGGTGATCCTCAGGAGATGGAAGATGAGGAAGGAAAAGAAGAGAAGTTTACATCCGAGCCTCTTGGAGAAGAGATTGACAAACGATTCTATCGTGATCCGGAGGACAAAATGGTTGCTGGTATCATTTCCGGAGCTTGCCATTACTTCGGTTTCAAAGATCCGCTCCCATGGCGAATCATCTTCTTCCTCTTATGTATCTTCACCTATGCGGGATTTATCATCGCTTATCTGATTATCTGGGCTCTTGTTCCTGAGGCAAAGACAGCGGAAGAGCGCTTAAAGATGAGAGGAAAGCCGGTGAATCCCAAGACTTTGAACGAGGAAATCATGCGAGGAGTCAACAAAACAAAAGAATTCGTACAGAATCCTCAGAACCAAGATAAGGCAAAAGGTTGTCTGGGTACCTTATTAAAGATTTGTCTTTTCTGCATCGGAGCCTTCTTCCTCGTTATCTTTGGAGGTTTACTGTGCGGCATACTCATTCCAGTGGCTATCGCTATCATTGCTATGATAGCAGGAGCAGGTTCGTTGTTCACGACGGGAACGATCTTTGATCAACAAATGAATCTATGGATGACGACAACTCCTCAATGGGTTATTTGGACATTTGCCATTTCAGCTATTATCGCTTTGGCTCTTCCTATATATGCTATCATCCGTAGCATGGTTCGCAAGGCAGATACACCGCAGATGTCGGCTAGTTCCAAAGTTTCGTTCATCCTCGTTTGGCTACTTTCATTGGCAATCTCCATTGCTTGTGTGCTTTACGGAGCTAAGATGTATCATAATGCTCAACACAGTTTCAAGAATGACTATAAGCAATCAAAGATTGAATTGATGGAAAAGGTGAAAGATGTCATCCAGGAAGCAAAAGATGCGATCGAGTTTTCTATCGAACAGAAAAAGCTGGAGGACAATGAGGCTATTGCCGGAAAAACCACAACGACAGAATCAGTTCCTGCTCCGGCAGGAACTGATCAGTCGACAGCTGAATAAACCTTGACATCATTCATATACAAAACACGATATACAACAACAAACAGTATTAATAATCCTTAAAAAATAAATGAGCATGTAATACCATATTTCCTTTTGTGTCTCACATAAAAACAAGAAACTAAAATCAAAACAATGAACTCAAGAAAAAGGATTCTGAGCATACTATGCACGTTATTCATGGTATGCTCTTTTTATGCGAATGCACAAACCACTTTTACCGTAAAAGGAGTATTGGTCGACTCACTTACGATGGAGCTACGGTCAGAATTATGAAAACAACCGACCTCCAAAACCCTGTTAAGCTTGGCGTTACCAATGATAAAGGGAAGTTTGAAGAGAAACTGCCTGCCTCAGGTAGTTATATGATTACCATCACATCCATCGGGAAACGTCCTGTAATTAGGAATTTTGAACTGACAGGAACAAAACCTCATGCCGACTTGGGAACACTTCTCATACAAGAGGCGACAGAAGAGTTGAAAGGCATTGAAGTGGTGGCACAAAAGCCGTTGGTAAAAGCAGAGATCGACAAGATCACCTATAGTATAGAGGACGATCCGGACTCAAAAACCAACTCTACCCTTGAAATTCTTCGGAAAGTTCCACTGGTTACGGTCGATGGAGAAGATAATATTCAGGTAAACGGTTCCAGTAGCTTTAAGATTTATGTAAACAATAAGCCAAACTCTATGATGAGCAATAATCCGAAAGAGGTCTTGAGGAGTTTGCCTGCTAATTCCATCAAATCCATCGAAGTCATTACCGAGCCAGGAGCCAAATATGACGCAGAAGGTGTCGGCGGTATTCTGAACATCGTCACACAAGGAGCACGAATGCAAGGATATACGGCCACGATTGGAAGCAATATCTCGAATATGGGAATCGGAGGCAACCTCTATGCAACCGTTCAATCGGGTAAGTTCACTGTTACCGGCAATTATTCATACAACAAAGACGACAGTCCGGCCAGCAAAAGAGCGTCCGAACGTGAGGACTTCACGTCAACAGATATGCGTTATCTGTCAACAAAAGGCGAATCAAACAGTGAAGGTAACTTCCAGTTCGGTTTTTTAGAGGGCAGTTATGAGATCGACACGCTCAACCTCATCACTTTCTCCATGAACATGGCAAAAGGAAAATTCGACGTCCCATCAACTTCATTCAGTGAGATGACCAATACCAATCACCAACGTATGTATAGCTATCGGCAAAACAACAATGGAAATCTGACATTCGGTAATGTGGGAGGGAAAGTCGACTACCAACACTCGTTCAAGAAGAAAGGAGAATTCCTCACTCTATCATACCAACTTGATTCAACACCGAATACTTCAGAGAATGAGAGTGTTTACGATGAATTATTCCAAGTCCCCTTCCCGTTGCGCAATCAATATTACGATAACGATTCTCACACGACGGAACATACGGCACAAATTGATTATGTAAGCCCGATCTCGGAAAAGCATTATATCGATTTCGGCAGCAAATATATCTACCGAAACAATGCTAGCGACAGTAAAATGTTCTATGAAGACGATAGTAAGCGACGCATCCAGAATATGGATCAGAGCAGTAAGTTTGAACAGAACCGAAATATCCTTGCAGCGTATGCCGACTATCAACTGAAATTAGACAAATGGGGGTTCAAGGCAGGTGTAAGATACGAGCATACCTTCATGGATGTGAAATACGACCTGATGTCAGAGCGTAATTTCAGCACAAACTTCGATGATATCGTTCCGACAGTCAATGTTTCGTATATGCTGGGCATGACTTCCAATCTTCGATTCAATTATAACATGCGAATCAACCGTCCGAGCATTCAATATCTGAATCCTTTCCGTGATACCAGCAATCCTACTTCGATCAGTTACGGTAATCCCGACCTTGATACCGAGAAAGCCCATAACCTAGGACTGACATACAGTAGTTTTTCTGCCAAGTTCAATATCAACTTGGGGCTCAATTATAACTTTATCAACAATGGGATTGAAAGTTATTCGTTTATGAATAACGGCGTGATGGAAACGACGTTCGGTAACGTCGGAAAAACCCAGCGGACAAGTTTAAGTACATGGATAAACTGGAATCCGGGTAATAAAACACGTATTTCCCTCAATGCGACTGAGTCGTATGCCGACTATAAGAGTGTGAAACTGAACGCTCATAACAGCGGTTTTTATACCTTCCTATACTTTAACGTTCAACAAACCTTACCATGGGATTTGCGTCTGAGCGTCAGGGGCGGTGGCACATCCCGGACGATTACACTTCAAGGTAGAGGTATGTCGTTTAAAACGTATGGATTAAGCCTCAGCAAGTCGTTCCTAAAGGAGAAACGCCTGAACATTTCACTCAGTGCCAATAACTTCCTCCATAAACATCAAGACTTTGACAGTGAGACAATTACATCAACCTTTAAGTCGTGGACGAGAAACAGCAGTCCGCAACGGACAATCCGCCTAAGTATCAGTTGGCGTATCGGTAAGCTGAACGCAACCGTTAAACATACAAACCGTAGTATCACTAACGATGATGTGAAAGCAGGTGGTGACAACCAAGGACAAGGTGGTTCCATTTCTCCGGTATCTTAAATAACTATCGGAAGAATTAAGCTTGTCACATTGGTGGAAAGCCCTTGTCACATTAGTGGAAAGCCTTTGTCACATAGGTGGAAAACTTTTGTCACATAGGTGACAAGCCTAATTTATCAAGAGACGGTTGTTTAGTTGTCTATCTTCTTATTAAAGAACAAACAATCCCCAACACTCGACTGAGTATTGGGGATTCGTATAATAAGATTGTATTGTCTGATTAGAACAATTTCTGTGGATAAACGCCGGCATCCATCAATGCTTTCAATTTAGCGACAACCTCTGGACGGTCTTCCGGATAAGTAACACCGAACCATTTGCTGGTAGTGTCCAATACTTCAACAGTAGCAGTACCATCGTTGATCACCTTATCAACCAACAAAGGAATGAAGAACTCGCTCTTCAGGTTCGCCATGTTCTTAGGATCGCTCAAGAAGCCCTTGAAATAATCCATGCTATATTGGAAATAATCAGGTGTAAAGCCCCAGAAGTTCATGCTGACAGGAGTATTTTCAGGAGTAGCTACCCAAACATCGTTCTCGTCTAAGTATTTTACTTCACCATCCATACGTTGAATCTTCGTACGTTCTACGACAGAAGTCAACAGATGTTGATCGTTTGTACCACAAATTCCACGAGAAACAGTACCGCTCTCGCTCAATGTGTTACCAACGCGGAAACCAACCATGGCATATTTGTTCTTTGAGCCTTCAGGTAACTTGCTCAGGAACTCGCCCATCACCTTAAATGAATCAGGGCCATAATAATCGTCGCAGTTGATAACGGCAAACGGCTCGTTGATCACGTCCTTACCCATCAGCACGGCATGGTTCGTACCCCAAGGTTTCGTTCTTCCCTCTGGAACAGTGAATCCTTCAGGAAGGTCGTTCAATGATTGGAATACCAATTCGCAAGGGATATGATCTTCGTACTTAGAAATGATCTTTTTACGGAAATCATCTTCGAAATCTTTACGGATAACGAATACCAACTTTCCGAATCCAGCGTGAATAGCATCATAGATTGAATAATCCATAATGGTTTCACCGTTAGGTCCCAGACCATCCAATTGTTTCAAGCCACCATAACGACTGCCCATACCTGCAGCCAAAAGAAATAGAGTAGGTTTCATAACTTATATAATTTAATTGTTTTATTGTTTTCCGCAAATTTACAAAATATTCGGGAAGAAATCTGATAATCATTCAAAATATATGATGAACAAAATGATTTTATCAGAACGGATATCCGATGGCAAGGTGCAAGCCAAGGCCATCCTTGAACCGTGGTATGTTATAATAACCTTTCTTTCCTGTTTCGTATGGTGCATGCAAAGCCACACCCATATCAACACGTACGACCAAAAACTCCATATCGTAACGTAATCCAAGACCAGTGCCCAATGCCAGGTCCTTTCCTAACCTACTAAGTGAGAATTTTCCACCCGGACGCGACTCGTCATTCCGTAGCATCCAGACATTTCCTGCATCGAGGAAGGCAGCTCCATTCAACTTTCCGATAAGTGGGAAACGGTATTCCACGTTTGCCTCAAGTTTGATGTCACCCGCCTCATCAATATATCCGTAACGGTTTGCTGCATCGGGGTGATAGGATCCCGGTCCCAACGAACGGATTGTAAAGGCGCGGATACTGTTGGCACCGCCGATATAGAATTGTTCACTGTAAGGTGCGACCAACAAATTTCCATACGAGTAGATAATACCTCCCATCAGGCGTGTCGCTATTTGATGTTTTCCATTCACATTAAACAATGCCCGCCATTCGGAAGTCAGTTTGACAAACTGTGCGAACGAGCTGTTCAGGAACTTTTTCTCCTTTTCTTTCAAGCCTTTGCCGAAGGCAGCATATATCAGAGACGTGATATTTCCTGCAGAAGTAACAGATGTCTCCCACCAATAACGATGATTGAGTCTGTCGCGGGTGTTATCGTACGTAAATGTATATCCCATAGCCGGAATAAATTGATTGCTAAGGCTGAGTGCCAACGTTTGATTGACATGAATGATAGAATCGAACTCAGCCGTCGTATGTTGAAGGGTGTTGAACGTCAGGCGGAAAGGTGTGACCGTATGTTTCCATTTCCGATTGTTTTGGAAGTCGTATGAAACGACCCCACCGAACGAAAGCATCTTGAAGAAACGAGCGCGGTTCAATTGGTTGGCATACAACTTAAATGTAGTATGTGAAGGGAAACGAAGTCGATTTCCTTTCTCTTTTACCCATGGAAGGATCAGGCCAGGGTATTCCAAAGCCACAGATGCTCCCAGTTCATACGAGTTCAATCGGTTTCGTTGTTCTCTTGTCAAGTCAGATGCGTTCGTTTGCCATTCGTACGAGCCTTTTATTTGGAACGAGAGTGATGCAGCCGAACGAAGGAAATTATTTCTTGTTACATTGAGTACTGCTCCTGGTCCAGCCTGGTCAGTACTCTTCATTGCTGCATTCAATTCCAACGATGCCTCATACGGTTGATCGAACATAGCCATCACATTTACGTTCAATGTATCACATGTCGCTGTGGTATCTTTCGGCGTGAACGTAAATTCTGTCATCTTAAACACTCCCAGTCGGGTGAAGGCGTCCTGAGAAATCGTCTGCCTCAACTGAGAATACAGACTTCCCTTCCGCAAATGGTAACGCCGTTGAATGACAGATCGACGGATTCCAGGTCGTTCGCCCACATATTTCAAGTTGATATCACCGACCTGTATTGAGTCGTAGTCGCGCAAAGAAGGACGATCCGAGTTGAAAAGGGTGAAAGTGGTGTTCCCAATATAATACTGTTTCTTCGCACGTTCGGGTATTCCATTCTGATTAGCAATCTTCAGACCCACATATCCTGGACGTTGGATGGTATCCGCAAAGAAGGTCACATACTCGGGACGGTAATAATAATAGCCATTATTACGGAGCAAGGTATACAAACGGTTACGTTCACTTTCCAGATTCAGTACACTGAAGTGATCATCTTTGTGAAGGAGCCTCTCTTCGTAGTGAGCACGAATCAAACTATCAGCACGTTCCGGGAAGTTCACGTACATCAAGGTATCGAGATAATAAGGTTTATCCATGTCGACGAAGTACGACACCTTTGTCTTTCTCGGATTTTTCATCGTATCCACCTGATGAGTGACAGTTCCGTTAAAGAAGCCGAAATCATGAAGCAAGTTTGTCGCAATCTTTGCACGAGTCTCGGGACGGACCGTCGACATATACACCGGAGTTGTTCCTAATTTTCGGAGAATCCAATTGCCCAGACCTTTCTGATCCTGGTATTTTTGGAATCCATTGAAGATCCATAATCCAAGAGCAAACGGATGACGGTAATAACTACTTCCCATGATTGAAGTATTTGGTGGATAATCCAGTGCTGCCTCTATCTCTTCCATGGCTTGTAAACCGACTTCCGACTTATCCTTGTTCGTTACTTTCACCTCTTTGATACCGACATATAAGGTCTCGTCCAACGGAAGATTCTTTGTTGAAGAACAACCCGTCAGCATCAAAAGGACCAGTGTCCAAGAAAGTACAACCCAATGATTCCTAATTCTCATTCCGTTTCTTTTTAAACAAAAACAAATCACTTAACCTATCCACTTTTCGGTGGAGAACCAAGCCGACACCCGTCTCAACCACTTCACCTTCGAGTACACTCTCATAATTTCGGTCATGGAACAGACGAATATATCTCGTTCCTGAGTTATCTAATCGATACTCTATAGAGACTTTATCAATAAACGACTCATTCTGCATTGCCTTGTTACCCGTCGACACCGTTCCTCCGACAACGATCCGTACCCGATTATTCCAGAAACGTCGAGCAAACTGGAAGTTATAGTCGGTGTGGCGGCCCCGATCATCATCCAACGTCTCAACACCCAGATTGATATCCATGGATTTGCCCACGATATCCGAGATTTGGCTCTGCAAGAACGTGTTCAAGGCATTATTCATATTGTATGAACCGCTTGCCGTATTCGTCTCCGACATATAAGTACCCGTTACAAGCATGGTAACAGCCAGTCTGCTTTGCTGTTCCTCACTCATCGCCGACAGTTCATTTTGGATAGATGCATCCTCCGGTGCCGACAAAACAAATGCCAATCCAAGTTGTTCGAGTGTCTCCGTCAATCTCACGCCTACATCGAAACTAACCATTCGCTCTGCATGTCCGTCTGTTCCGACTCTTGCACGAACACGTTCCAATGCACGGATATTCAATTTGGGGTTCATAACCGGTCCTGTCCACTCCAGATAACTGCCATTTTGAATAACAAATGTCTTGAGAGGGATTACCGGTATCTGATATTTCATTTCACCGCTCACGAAGGAATAACGTCCCGTCAATGTCATCTCACCATATTGATCGTATTTGAATGACAAATCGCCTCCACCTTCCATCAACATATAGTTAGATCCATCCTCTGTAATGTTGATACGTGCTTGTACGGCTCGGTCAATATGCATCTGCAAAAGTAAGTCAACGCCCGTCATTGTCGTATTACGGAACACTTCCGGCTCAACAGTAGTGGTATCATTAAAGTTCACGAATGTCACCATATCACCAAGTCGGTCGTTCACCATCAAAGGCGAATCCTTCATAACATAAGTAAAGTCGGAATTTCCCAAGACATTCATGTTTCCACGAATGGACAGATCATCAATTGGTCCACGTACGAAAGCTGTAAAGTCGACATAGATCTTTCCAAAAGCAGTTGCCCGTTTCGTTTTCGGAGCGTTTATCAACTCATAGTCGGTTGCTCTCAATCGAAGGTTCAACTTTGTCTCATCTAACATTCGCATATCAACCGTACCATTGACCGTTAATGGCGACTTACCCTTCGTGTAGACATTGAAATCATTCAAAGTCATCAAGCTGTTCTCAATACGAACCGGATGGTTATCCATGAAGAACCTTGCCGAATAGTCAGGGAAGAACATCGCTACTGAATCCAACGATAGCTCTCCATTCATAATCGGGTTGGTTGGTTTACCTTTTAACGACAACGAGCCGACTAGTCCACCCTCGAACTCAATAAAGTTATCCGGAATGAACGGATTGGCCACGAAGAGCGGGAACTTTTCCAAGTCGAGATCCGCGGTAATGGAACTCTTATCATCCTCTGATGAAAGATAAGAACCGCTGATATGAGCTATCTCATCTCCATCTTTCGACAAATACCCATTGATAAAATGATCGTTAGATAAGCCTGGCAAGTAAACGCCGTTTGCTTCCCAATTGCCCAATTTCGTACCCTCAAAGACAAAATCATTCATCTTGAACGAAGCACTCCACATAGGAGTATTGTCCTCTACGATATAGTGCAAGTCTAAATCGACCGCACCAGCCATATTCGGCATATATGGGATTATTCGTCTGAACTCATTAAGATTAATATGACTGAGTTCGAGTGTCATATCCTGTTGTGCCAACGAATCTTCATGGTTGGTGTAGAACTGCAAGCCCGTATCATCCTTATCAAACATCGATACTTCGGCATCTATTCGGCCTGAATCTTTAATGAAAACATAGTTATCGGCATTCAATTCAAACGGACGATAGACCAATATA
The DNA here is from genome assembly GCA_947168315.1 of uncultured Bacteroidota bacterium. Classification (GTDB taxonomy): domain Bacteria; phylum Bacteroidota; class Bacteroidia; order Bacteroidales; family Bacteroidaceae; genus Phocaeicola. Next base: position 9,359 of record CAMVLL010000021.1, read on the forward strand.
GGCTTATCCGGGTATAATTGGATGTTGATACCTTTCTGCTGAAGTTCAGCTCTTGCACCAAGGAACGCACCAACCTCATTCTTTTCATTGAGGTATTGCACTTCCACATTACCTAAATTTCCAAGCAAATTGCCCACAATGGTTGCAGTAAAAGCTTCCTGTCTCTTCTGTTTGTCAGCTTTCACACCACTATTAAAGTGGATACCAGTAGAATCCTGGTCAAAGGCGAAGAAAACAGAATCCATCCGCAGGCTATCCACCATTAATCCCCGGAGGAAACCTTTTCCAGTCACTCCATCCATTGAGGAAGTATTCAATTGTAGCGATAAATCCTTATAGCCAATACCTTTAACAGCCAAGTAGTTCTGTATAGGATTCTCTTTCCCTGACGACATTTTCAGATACATTGTCGGCAAATACTCCATCCAAGTCTCTTGACGGAGGTCTCGTTGTTCCCATTGTCGTTTCACTTCTTTTGTCAACTGATCAAAAGAACGTGTCAATTCATCCACATGACCTTGTGCCAACAACGACAAATCCAAATCGCCGGCCCGTAAATAGCCTTGTGTGTACTCATTGGAAGAGGCTATACCACCATACAAATCCTTCGGGAACAAGGTCTGTTTGAGCGACTGTAACTTCGCTTTTGTCACCGCCAAATCGAGAGAATAGTTCTTTCTCAAGTCTGACCTCAAGTCAACCTTCACCGTTTGCGAAGTAACTATCGGGTCAGTTGACAGATGTAGTCCAGCCCAATCCATTCGATCGATATCCATCGTCAAGGAAGCTACGACATCGTTTCGCATTAAATGGCCATCGAGTTGAGCTGTCGTCGTCAACAACGAATCATTTATGGTCAATACACCATCTAATTGATGCTGCAACAAAGATGCTTTCACGTTAGCATCCGACAGATGATAGTAACCATAGCGCACATGATCAATCTTTCCTTCCAACTCCATCCGAGCTTTCTTAGAGAAGAAGTCAAGTCCCTCACCCTGTAGGTTAACATTTCCCGACACGGTTAACAACGAATCCATATCCATGAATTCATGGATTGAGAGATTATGCATCTTTGCTACGGCAGAATAGTGTTCCGTATCCATTCTATAGTTGGCTTTCAGTTCAGCCGTATGGATGTAAGGTGCATTTCGTATTGTAACAGAATCCATCTGAGTGGAATCCTGAATAGCCGGTTCTACTTCTTTGTGTGCATTGAAAAAAGCATCCACTCCTACCCGCTGACCATCGAGAGAAAGCAGACCACCTACCGAACTGTTAGGCGGCAACTTATAACCATCTGTAATCCTAGATAGGAAATTCATGTTATGCATGTTCGATTGGAAAGAGATATTCCCCATTCGACGCTTGCTATCCGTTATATTATGCAGCGTACCTTCAGCTTTGAGGTCGAAAGCAGTAGGAAGATCAGCTCGTAGTGAAGTCAGGCGAAGATGATTTAGCGTTCCATCCGCGCCCAAGCGTAAGCGGAATGGTTCCGTTGGATAGTTTTTGAAAGCTTCCCTCCGATCTTTCGGCAAGTAAAGCATGATATCCGGTTTCCTGACATCGGCCATCAGACGGACAGAAAGGCCTGCATCCTTATTATCTAACACATCCCAATCAACATGAGCTTGAACTTCTGCATACGAAGAGCCAGTCTCCAATTTCATCTGAGGAATATGTAAAGCCGACGAATCCGCATGAAGATGTCCTTCCAGTGATTTGATCTCCAAACCCGACCGTTCTTTCAGAGCCATCTGACGAACGATTGCATGCCATCCTTTATCGCGGTACAATAAAGAGTCCGCTTGAAGAGACATATTTCTGAATGCCATATGTGAGAAATCGACACCATCCATCCGGACAATCGTATCCGCCTGGGCTTTCATCATTAAGGTGTCCAAAAGTAACCTGTTCTTTCCAAATGAATCTAAAGAAGTCAAAGTCACTTCCTTGTCATATCGCATCGTACTATTCTCCAACTCGGCCGATAAAGCACGATAAACAGAGTGCTTTAAGTCGACATCCAAATCCTTTACTTTCAATGCCGACAAATAAGTCTGCAATGAAAGACTATCCTGTGGCATCAAAAGTCGAATAAACGAACGATTAATCGTTCCTTTTTTCAACTGGATAAGCCAAGGAGTCTCGGTGGAAGTGGTATCATCCTCAGTCGTATCATTCAGGCATATCAAGAAGCGTGCCTCATCCAACGACAAGTCATCCACCAAAACATGCTCCTTAGGGATGTCAACGGGATGACTCGACAATGAAAGATGTTTGGCGCGTCCTACTACTTGTACTCCTGAAATCAAGTCTTTCGAGTTCAGGTAAGTATCATACAAGGAGACCTTATCTATCTCCAAACGTTTCTTCAACAAAGGCCACATCTGGAGGTCCAACTCAAGTTGACGTGCATCCAACAACGTGTCTTGCTCGTGAGTAACCACCCGGACATCTTGTAAAACTAAGTCAATGGGAAAAGAAAGAGAGATACGCCCGATAGAAACCTTCATATCCAACGTTTTCGAAGCAATATCAGTTGCTTTCTTCACTGCAAATCGTTGAATTGGAGGGAAATAGATTAGAAGACACACAAGCAGAAGCAAGACAAAAGGAATAGTGATCAATCCAATTGCTCCACGTATGTATTTTTTTCTATTCATTAGTGCCTTCTTTCACAAACTTAATGCAAACTTAACGAATTTACTCGACTTTTATGTATCTTTGCATCAGAATCTTCTAAATAAAAAAGACCGTATGCTCAAAATTAATCAAATCATATTTATCTTGCTAACCCTATCAGCCTTTACGGCTTGTGGTGCAGGCTCAAAAAAACAGACTAGTAATATGGAAGGAAAAAACCGTACACTCATTCAATTTGAGACAACTGTCGGCAATTTTACCGTTGCCTTGTATGACGAGACCCCGCAACATCGCGATAACTTTATAAAGCTAGTTAAAGACGGTGTATATGACAGCACGCTGTTTCACCGTGTCATCAAGAATTTCATGATTCAGGCGGGCGATCCAGAGAGCAAGACGGCTTCGGATACAGCAATGCTTGGTGGCGGAGATGTTGGTTATACAGTACCAGCTGAGTTTCTTCCTAAAAAATATTTCCACAAGAAAGGCGTTTTGGCTGCCGCTCGTCAAGGAGATGAGGTTAATCCGACAAAGGCATCTTCCGGTTGTCAGTTCTATATTGTTACAGGCCGCAAGTTCACACAAGATCAACTTTTAAATCTTGAAGGTAAGATGAATGAGCAGCGTGAAGAGGCTATCTTCAATGAATTGGCAAGACAACATATGAAAGAAATCTATAAGATGCGCCGTGCTAACGACAATATGGGCATGATGCAACTGCAGGATTCATTGGAAGCACAAGCACATAAGATGATAAAAGAAGAAGGCTACTTCAAATTCTCACCCGAACAAGTACAAGCATACACTACTGTCGGTGGAGCTCCACATCTGGACGGCAACTATACAGTATTTGGAGAAGTAGTAAAAGGAATGGCAACCATCGAGACTATTGAGTTGGCCAAAACGAACAGAGCGGACCGTCCACTTGATAACATTCGTATTCTGAAAGCAACCGTCGTAGAATGATAAAAGTAAACAGATCGTCTATCCAACGGACTACGTGTGATCCATGAGGAAGACCGTACCACACAAATGGTGGCACTGGATATCCTTTACGATGTGGGAGCACGTGATGAGCACCCTGATCATACCGGTTTTGCCCATCTCTTCGAGCATCTGATGTTCGGAGGAAGCCTTCATATCCCCGATTATGATACACCTGTCCAAATAGCTGGAGGTGAAAATAACGCATGGACCAGTAATGACCTGACAAACTTTTATATCACCCTTCCTAAACAGAATGTCGAAACCGGCTTTTGGTTAGAGAGCGACCGTATGCTTTCTTTGAGTTTCAATCAAAACAGTTTGGATGTTCAACGCCAAGTGGTGATTGAAGAGTTTAAACAACGGTGTCTTAATCAACCGTATGGCGACGTTGGACATATAATGAGAGCAATGGCATACAAAGTACATCCTTATCAATGGCCGACGATAGGGAAAGAAGTCAGTCATATTGCTCAAGCAACGATGAAGGAAGTAAAAGATTTCTTCTTCCGGTTCTATGCTCCAAACAATGCCATCCTTGTGGTCACAGGAAATATATCGTTTGATGAAACAATCAGTCTGACAGAAAAATGGTTCGGCCCGATTGAACGCAGAGATGTACCACAACGTCAAATTCCTCAAGAACCGCAACAAACAGAAGAGAGAAGACAGACAGTAGAACGAGACGTCCCTTCGGATGTATTATACATGGCTTTCCACAAATGCGACCGCCAACATCCCGACTTCTATGCATATGATGCGTTAAGCGATATCCTAAGTAATGGGAAATCCAGTCGACTGGCTCAGCACCTCGTTCGTGAACGTCGAATATTCAATTCCGTTGATGCCTATATATCGGGAAGTATTGACGCTGGTCTATTTACAATCTATGGAAAACCAGCTAATGGCGTCTCACTTGAAGAGGCCGAAAAAGCGATATGGGAAGAGTTGATACTTCTTCAACAGGAACAAATCATAGAAGATGAATTGGAGAAGGTCAAAAACCGCTATGAAAGCAATCAAATTTTCAGTAACATGAATTATCTGACTGTTGCCACTAATCTTGCATATGCAGAGCTTATTGGTAAGGCTGAAAGTATTAACGAAGATGTAGCGAACTATCGGAAAGTTTCTACGGCCCAACTACAGCGGATTTCGCAAACCACATTCCAACGCTCAAACTGTTCTACCTTATACTATAAAGCCATAAAGAAAGACTAAGCCATGCAACCTTCTCTTGTCAAGTCGCACCACAAGGCCTTATTGAGTATCGGTATTCCTATAGTCATTGGACAGATTGGGATGATTATACTTGGCTTTGCCGATACTTTGATGATAGGACATCATAGTACGAAAGAGTTGGCTGCAGCAAGCTTTGTCAATAATATCTTTAACCTAATCATTATCTTCTCGAATGGATTCTCTTTTGGTCTGACTCCTATCGTTGGAAGTTTATTCGGGAAAGGCCAGACACAAGATATTGGGAAAGCATTAAAGAACAGCCTGTTTGCAAACACTGTAATAGCTGTTTTTCTCACAATTCTATTGCTTGCTCTTTATTTTAACATCCATCGGTTAGGGCAGCCAGAAGAATTACTACCGCTGATGCGCCCATATTTCATCATCTTGCTTATCTCTATTTTCTTTGTCTTATTGTTTAATGCATTTAAGCAATTTGCTGACGGCATTTTGGACACATCTATTTCAATGTGGATACTGTTGAGTGGAAATATCCTGAATATTATAGGGAACTACCTACTTATCTATGGAAAACTAGGGCTACCGGAACTGGGATTGACAGGTGCCGGCATCTCCACTCTTAGTTCAAGAATTTATATGGTCATTGCATTCATTCTCATTTTTCTCTTCCGAAAACAATACCACGACTATCGAAGAAGCTTTGTCAAAAGCAATATTAACCGCCCAGACTTTATATCCCTCAACAAATTAGGATGGCCCCTCGCTCTTCAAAGTGGGATGGAGACAGCTTCATTTTCCTTAAGTGCCATTATGGTAGGTTGGATTGGTACAATTGCTTTGGCTTCACACCAAATCATGTTGACTATCGCCAACATATGCTTCATGATGTATTACGGTATGGGGTCAGCTGTAGCTATTCGTGTAAGCAATTTCAAGGGACAAAATGATATTCAGAATGTCAGACAAACGGCAAAAGCTGGTTTTCACCTCATGCTGTGTATAGCTATTCTGGGAGTCACCCCCATTTTTTTACTCCGTTACCATATAGGTGCATGGTTCAGTAATGATCCTGAAGTAACATCCGCCATTGCTTGGCTCATCCTCCCATTCATCGCTTATCAATTTGGTGATGGATTACAAATTAATTATGCCAATGCACTACGAGGAATTGCCGATGTCAAGCCACTAATGTATATTGCGTTCATCGCATACTTTATCATCTCCCTCCCTGCCGGTTATTTCTTTGCTTTCACCATGGGATTAGGTATCGTTGGAGTATGGATGGCTTTCCCATTCGGACTCACTTCGGCAGGCATTATGTATTATATACGTTTCCGTTCAAAGACCAGGACATAAAAAAGAAAGGCTCTATGTGAAACATAAAACCTTTCTATCTTTTCTTTGTTGGATTCATTCTACACCTTGAGTGATATCCCTCCACAAATTATCTTTAGGGACCGGAGCAACCACATCTATCTGTATTTTCGAGACCGGATGGACAAAACTTATGGAACGTGAATGCAAACAAATACTTCCATCAGGATTAGAACGTGGAAAACCATATTTCAAGTCACCTTTTATCGGACATCCAACTTTTGCCAACTGACATCGTATCTGATGGTGACGTCCAGTCATCAAGTTTATCTCAAGTAAGCTATAGTTTTGCGTATGCCCAATCAACTTATAGTGCAAAACAGCTTTCTTCGCGCCATGCTTTTCCTTGTTATAAGCATATGACTTGTTCTGTTTCTCGTCCTTCACCAGATAGTGAGTCAACTCACCCTCTATACTTTCAGGAGCATCCTTCACGATAGCCCAATACGTTTTCTTCACCTCTCCATTTCGGAACATATCATTCAAACGGGCCAACGCCTTGCTTGTCTTGGCAAAAACCACCAAGCCACTGACAGGTCTGTCCAACCGATGGACTACGCCAAGGAAAACATTTCCAGGTTTCGCATACGTCTCCTTAATGTACTGCTTAACAATATCCGATAAGGGCATATCCCCAGTCTTGTCACCTTGGACGATTTCCGAAGCCGTCTTGTTGACGATAATGATGTGATTATCTTCGTATACGACAGTCATGACAATTACATGTTCATGCCACCATCCACCTGAATTACCTGACCAGTAACATATGAAGACAAGTCAGATGCCAGGAATGTAGCTACGTTTGCAATATCTTCCACTGTACCACCTCTACGCAAAGGAATCTTGTTAATCCATTCCTTACGAATATCATCTGGCAAAGCCTGAGTCATCGCTGTATCAATAAAGCCCGGAGCAATTGCGTTGGCACGAACACCACGTGAGCCCATCTCCTGAGCGATAGATTTTGCCAAAGCAATCAAACCTGCCTTTGAAGCAGCATAATTACACTGACCAGCATTTCCATGAACACCAACGACAGATGCCATGTTGATAATGCTACCGCCACGCTGTCTCATCATGATCGGGGTACAAGCATGAATGAAGTTAAAAGCAGACTTCAAGTTAACAGCAATGACAGCATCCCACTGAGCTTCGGTCATACGTAACATCAAGCCATCCTTTGTGATACCAGCATTGTTAACTAAAATATCGATGGAACCAAAGTCGCTCTTCACTTGATTAACGACTTGTTCTGTTTCTGCAAAGTTTGCTGCATTGGAAGCATATCCCTTGGCCTTTACTCCTTTCGCTGCAATTTCCTCTTCGGTCTGCTTGCCTAACTCATCAATCACCAAATCAGTAAATGCAATGTTTGCACCTTCTTCCGCAAACTTCAGCGCAAGAGCTTTTCCAATACCACGAGCTGCTCCTGTGATCAAAGCAGTCTTACCTTCTAATAAACCCATTTTATTTCTTATTTAATAATTAATAATACTCTCTTTCATTTTCTCCCTAAAGCACCATATACAATTTTCTCAACATATGCCCATGCATATTCATCGGGAATGTCCTCTGCTATCTTATCACGAATATATGGAACTTCTATTCCTTTGATACAATAATGAATAATATCTGCCATAATCTCAACATTGGCGACATCGAAGATCTTCTTCGAATTTCCTTCAGTCAAGATTTGACGGAAGAGACGTTTCTCTTTTTCATCAAAATTCTTTCTCACCGCAGCTACACGCCAGATATTCCGGAAGAAAGATGCACGTAATGTACCATTACGATATACAATAAGCTTAATTGAATCTAAATGCGTCTTGATTAGTTTTAAAATTTTTTCATCAGGAGCAATATCCTTCGATGCAACTTCCTCCATTGCCTCCGAAAGTTTCTCCAGCTCCGACTCTACTACAGCAGAATATAGTGCCTCCTTACTTTTAAAATAAGTATAAAGGGTACGTCTTCCCTTTTTGGAAGCCACAGCAACATCATTCATGGTCGTATTGTCCACTCCATGTCTGGCGAACAACCGACGAGCCACGTCAATCAAATCAGTTCTTGTCTTTGAAAGTGTCATAATGAATCAAATTGCACATTACCTTATATATGTGCAAAAATAATAGAATTATCTTTTTAATACAAACAAATAAAGATAATAATGTATATTAAAGACATTATCCCTTCCTTTCTTAAAGAGTAGTTTGCATCATGTTTTTGCCCTTTATGAAGATACATCTTGTAAAATATGGATAAAAAATACTGTTTTTATTTGTTTTTTCAAAAAACTGTCGTACCTTTGCATCCGAATTAGAAAAACATCGCGGAGTGGAGCAGTTGGTAGCTCGTTGGGCTCATAACCCAAAGGTCGTAAGTTCGAGTCTTGCCTCCGCAACAATAAGAGGTTTAAAACGATTGTTTTAAACCTCTTTCCTTTTTAATGACTTCTTGTATTTTTTACTTATAAATAAGGAAGATGCACGGAATCTTTGACAAGTCAGGCAATTTACCTTTCCACTCCTTTATTGTCTTTGTCTTAATGTATTCCCCCTCGCATGTTATATTTGCAGCGATACATAGTCGAGTCTGCGGACGCAAAACGCGCAACAACTCTTCCATCATCTTGTTATTCCGATAAGGAGTTTCAATAAACAGTTGAGTCTGATTTTCAGAATAGACTTTTTGTTCCAATGACTTTAGTTTTTTCATTCGTTCTTCCGCATCGATAGGCAGATATCCATTGAATGCAAAGCTCTGTCCATTAAAACCAGAACCCATCACTGAAAGAATGATAGAAGAAGGGCCTACCAAAGGTACAACTGGCAAATTCTTTTGTTGAGCAATAGCTACAACATCTGCCCCAGGATCGGCAACAGCCGGACAACCAGCTTCAGAAATAACGCCCATCGGGAAACCTTTTGTTAAGGGTTCAAGGTATGTCCCAATGAGATTACGGTCAGTATGTTGATTCAACTCATAAAAAGTCAACGTATCTATATCAATACTTGACTCCACCTTCTTCAAAAATCTACGAGCTGATCGTATGTTCTCGACAATAAAGTGTTTGATTTGTACAATAATCTCCTTATTGTACGAAGGTAATACCCGATCGATTGTAGTGTCACCCAACGTGACTGGGATTAGATATAATGCAACTTCCATTTTATTCGTTTTTTAAGGCTAATCAGCCAACAACATCCGATAATCAGTCAAGCCCATTAATTGCTTGATGGTTACATCCTTATGTTTCCGCATATATTCATCAATAATCTGGGCTCCAACCCAAATGCCAATGCCCTGTGGAGCGTTATTATCCATAATGTTGAAATAAGGAATCGTACCCATATAACTACGGATGATCATTGGATCACTCGAGTTCAAATGATGACTATCCTGCATATACAGCCATATTTGCTTTTTATTCTTCTGACACCATTTCTTTTCCTCTGCATTAAAGCCCATTATCTCCTCAAGGTCATCAAAGTCTAGTGCCTTGGTCAAAACCCATGCGATCCTCCCTCTAAATAAAATCATGTCAAGTAATGTTCTTCTCCAGCTATATGCCATGGGGTATTCGCTAATCAGATAAAAAGTAAGGCAATCTGGGACAATACGGTCAGGTGACATAGATCTAATTTGATAATCATGATAAAAACGTTTATACAACGTATAATCAGCCCCCAAATATTTATCCAAACTAATACCAACAAGTGAATCACGCACCACAATTGATTGATTTAATGCTGATATCTGAGCATAGAATTGAGGAACAACTAAGTCGGGCAATTCTTTCTCCAAAAACGATAGGCCTTTCGACAAATCCTTCTCAATCCAATGAATATCTTTAAACTTCTCTTCAACATCCATCATCAACCGCAGAACAGTTGTATCCGAGAAATAAACCAGCATCTTCTCATTGATTTGTGGTTCATTCACCAATCCGACACCTAAGACGTCCTCTATCAAGAGTTTGGTTGCTCGGGCATATTCAGTGTTCATCTTCTGCAATGCAGTCACATTGTTCGATGTCACATACTCTAGTTGCAAATGATCATAACGGGCAATCTCTATTCTATCTTCTTTTTGCGTCAAATCCATCCTATTCCACTTACAAGCAGTAAGGGACAGACAGCAAAATAAATAAAACAAAAATTTCCGCATAAGATAATTCAAGCAATATTAATCTTAGAAGCAAAGATATTTAGGAACCGTGTAATATATTATAAAATGATATCCGCCATTTCCTTCCGTTTTTTCTCACGTCCAGGATCTGTACCATAACCTATTGGGATGAGAACAGCCGGTTCAACTTGCTCATCCAATTGCAACAGTTCCCGACATTTTTGGGCATCGAAGTTGCAAACCCAACAAGTACCTAACCCCTGTTCAGTAGCCGCCAAACAAAGGTGTTCTACCGCAATCGCAATATCAATGTCGGCATGATCCTTATTGTCATAACGTTGGCGATGCCATGACTGGCGATGATCAACACAAGCAACAATGATACATGGAGCAGTCTTAATCCATTCGTTTGCATAGCATGATGAAATAGCCTCCAATACATTCTTCTCTTTTGCAATAAGAAATTTCCATGGCTGGAAATTTACTGCAGAAGGAGCAAAACGGACACATTCCATTATATAATCCAATTTTTCCTGCTCAATTGGACGGGAAAAATCATATTTTCGCACGGAACAACGTGCCTTCGACAGCGATAAAAAATCCATTTTATATGAATATTGGTTTTCTTTTCTACAAATATAACTAATTTCCTTCACAATCTGTACAAAAAAAACATTCATAATCTTTTATATTTCACTTAAACAATATATATTTGCATTGATTTGTTCTGGTATCCTTCCCTTTACGAAGGAACAGATGAAAAGGGAATCGGGTGAAAGTCCCGGACAGTCCCGCTGCTGTGAGCTCAATGAACGACTTTACATTTCTTATGCCACTGCCTAAAAGAGAAAAGGTGGGAAGGCGGTAAAGTTAGAGTAAGTCAGAAGACCTGCAAATCATATTCAAGCTTCACGTCCTCGAGGAAAGGATTAGAAGAACAATTTATATTTCCATTCATATAAGATTGACTCTTATCATGTATTGGTGTATTGTTTCGTATGGGATTACCTCGGGATATGAAGCAGATGGATGAACAACAATTTTACTATCTGCCTATAAAAATGGTGTGATTCGTTTTTTATTCGTACTATCGGACGCCAAGCCGGAACTATGAGATAAAAAACATCACACCATTTTTTTGTTGTCATGGGTATTTAAATATCTACAAAGAACTAAAGATTGACTATGGTTGATATAAAGACGAGAGGGTATACTCATCTGTTTGGTATACCCTCTCGTTTATATTATAATTACTATCAATTTTTCCCTTTCAGAGGAATAACATTTTGCAAATAAAGATCAAATATCAAAGTAGAATAGCCTCTAATAGTTCCACTCTTTGTTTTTCCATATCCCAGATCATAAGGAATATATAGCATCCAACGATCGCCCACATGCATATGCATCAGTGCCGTAGTCCATCCGACCACCACTTTTGATACAAGAAACTTGCTGGGTGATGCCGTTTCCTTATTCAGCACACCAGTATAACTCTCATCAAATGTTACTACTGAGCCATCGGTCAAAGGAATCAATTGGCCACGATAATCCACTGCAACAGAGTCAGTAAATAATGGAGTGGCGCCATCTCCTTCCTCTAGAACACGACAGTAAACATAATCGTTCACGTTAACAGTTGCCGATAAAGGTGCATCGAACTTGTAGGTATGAAATACCTTCCACTTGCCAGGCTCACTTCCTAAATTAGCATTGGCGACTTTGGCAATCGAATCAATATAATGTTGATTGCGATCCTGCCAGTTGGCATACAAATCTGCATCCGTATCCGATTCCCCACAGGAGATAATTCCAAAGGAAATGACCAAAAGCAAAAAGCCCAACAACCAATAAAAAGTCTTTTTCATATTCATTTATTGCAATGTCTTCAACAAACTCGTAATACTAACCTTATCTGCAATAATACCATTCAACTCATCAATAGATACTCTAGACTGTTCCATTGTATCACGGTTGCGAAGCGTCACGGTATTGTCCTCCAAAGTCTGATGATCGATTGTTACACAATACGGAGTGCCAATGGCATCCTGACGACGATAACGTTTACCAATACTATCCTTCTCATCATATTGGCAATTGAAGTGGAACTTCAAGTCGTCCATTATCTCGCGTGCCTTCTCTGGCAGTCCGTCTTTCTTGATAAGTGGAAGAACAGCCAACTTAACCGGAGCAAGAGCTGCAGGTAACTTCAGGACTACACGTGTCTCACCGTTCTCCAAAACCTCTTCCTTATATGAACCGCACAAAACGCTGAGGAACATACGATCTACACCGATAGAAGTTTCGATAACAAACGGAGTATATGACTCATTCAGTTCAGGATCGAAGTATTTGATGCTCTTGCCAGAGTATTTCTCATGCTGCGACAAGTCAAAGTTCGTACGACTGTGAATACCTTCTACTTCTTTGAAACCAAATGGCATATTGAATTCAATATCTGTAGCTGCATTCGCATAATGAGCCAATTTCTCATGATCATGATAACGATACATATCATCACCAAAGCCAAGTGCCTCATGCCATTTCAGACGAGTCTCTTTCCACTTCTTGAACCATTCCAACTCAGTGCCCGGACGAACGAAGAACTGCATCTCCATCTGTTCAAACTCACGCATTCTGAAGATAAACTGACGAGCCACAATCTCATTACGGAAAGCCTTACCAATCTGAGCGATACCGAAAGGAATCTTCATACGACCAGTCTTCTGTACATTCAAATAGTTTACGAAGATACCTTGAGCCGTTTCCGGACGGAGGTAAACCTTCATAGCACCATCAGCAGTTGAGCCCATCTCGGTAGCAAACATCAGGTTGAACTGACGGACATCTGTCCAGTTCCTAGTTCCTGAAATCGGACAAACAATACCCTCATCCAAGATAATCTGACGGAGTTCTGTCAAATCATTTGCATTCATTGCCTTGGAATAGCGTTCATGCAAAGCATCTCGCTTTTGTTGTTCCTCTAGTACTCTCGGACTTGTAGCACGATATTTTGCTTCATCAAAAGAATCCCCAAAACGTTTTGCAGCTTTAGCAACTTCCTTATTAATCTTTTCATCATATTTAGCAATCTGATCTTCGATCAGGACATCTGCGCGATAGCGTTTCTTTGAATCGCGGTTGTCAATCAGTGGATCATTAAATGCATCCACGTGTCCTGATGCCTTCCAGATTGTCGGATGCATGAAGATAGCTGAATCAATTCCAACAATATTCTCATGCAACAACACCATACTTTGCCACCAGTATTGTTTAATATTGTTTTTAAGTTCCACACCATTCTGTCCATAATCGTAAACAGCTCCTAAGCCATCATAGATCTCACTAGACGGAAAAACGAACCCATACTCTTTGCAATGTGAAACTAACTTTTTAAAAACATCTTCCTGTGCCATTTCTTTTTATCTTTTAATTCTTCAATCTAACACAAGAGAACACCATATTTAAATTCTCTTGAAACGAAATAATGTGCAAATCTAATGTTTTTTTTCAATAAAAGTGCTATTTTTGCATACATATCATCTCAACATTAAGGAATTTAAATATATATGAGCGACGAATTAAACGAAATCATCGATAATAGTTTTGAGGAAAGTCCAAATAACGAGAACAAACATTCTGAATATAAGCCAGCCGACGAGTCAAAAGATAGCAATGTTGTGCACCAGTTGAGTGGAATGTATCGGAACTGGTTCTTGGATTATGCTTCATATGTTATTCTTGAGCGTGCCGTACCTCACATAAATGACGGTTTCAAGCCTGTTCAGCGACGTATCCTCCATAGTATGAAAGAAATGGATGACGGCCGTTACAATAAGGTAGCTAATATTGTTGGACACACAATGCAATATCACCCACACGGAGATGCTTCTATTGGCGACGCTTTAGTACAGCTGGGACAAAAGGACTTGCTGATTGATTGCCAGGGAAACTGGGGAAACATCTTGACTGGTGACCGGGCTGCTGCTCCCCGTTATATTGAGGCACGTTTGTCAAAATTCGCCCTTGATGTCGTATTTAACCCGAAAACAACAGAGTGGCAATATTCCTATGATGGAAGGAATAAGGAACCGGTAACTCTGCCGGTTAAGTTTCCTCTCCTTTTGGCTCAAGGAGCCGAAGGTATTGCTGTCGGCCTTTCTTGTAAAATATTACCTCATAACTTCAATGAGATATGTGATGCTGCTATCGCTTATTTGAGAAACGAGGATTTTGCCTTATATCCCGATTTCCCAACAGGCGGTTCTATCGATGTGTCCAGATATAATGATGGTGCCAGAGGTGGTGTCGTTAAGGTTCGTGCTAAAATCAATAAGCTGGACAACAAGACATTGGTGATTACAGAATTGCCATTTGGTAAGACCACATCTTCACCACCCGACCGTCCTTCCTCATCTTTACCTGATTCTATCCTGAAAGCTGTGGAAAAAGGGAAGATAAAGGTGAAAAAAGTCGATGATAACACGGCTGCTAATGTTGAAATCCTTGTTCATTTGGCACCAGGAGCATCTTCCGATAAGACGATTGATGCACTATATGCCTTTACGGATTGTGAGGTTAGTATCTCCCCGAACTGTTGTGTGATTGATGATAAGAAGCCTTGTTTCCTTTCTGTCAGTGACATTCTTCGGAAATCAGTTGACAACACAAAGGATTTGCTTCGTCAAGAACTGGAAATCAGAAAAGGCGAGCTTTTGGAATCCTTGCATTTCGCTTCACTGGAGAAAATCTTCATAGAAGAGCGTATTTATAAGGGTGCTCGATTCGAGCAAGCTGCCAACATGGACGCTGCCTGCGAATATATTGACGAACGATTGACTCCGTTCTATCCTCAGTTCATTCGTGAAGTAACCAAAGATGATATCCTAAAACTCATGGATATCAAAATGGCTCGCATCTTGAAGTTCAACAAGGACAAAGCTGACGAATATATTGCCAAATGTAAAGATGAGATCAAACAGATAGACAGGAAACTGGCTCATCTGATTGAACATACCATCGAATGGTATACCAAATTAAAGAACAAATATGGTAGTCAGTTTCCACGACGCACAGAAATCCGTAACTTCGACACCATCGAAGCGACAAAGGTTGCTGAAGCAAATGAAAAACTGTATATCAACCGTGAGGATGGCTTTATCGGCACATCTTTAAAGAAAGATGAGTTCGTCGCTAACTGTTCGGATATGGACGACGTGGTTATCTTCTATCGTGACGGTCGATGCAAGATTGTAAAGGTAGCCGAGAAACTGTTTGTTGGCAAGGACATCTTGTATATAAACATATTCGAAAAGAATGATAAACGAACCATCTACAACGTGGTGTACAGAGATGGTAAGAATGGTGCTTACTATATCAAGCGCTTTAATCTGACCTCAATGACTCGCGATAAAGAGTACGATATTACTCAGGGCAAGCCTGGTTCACGCATCTCATACTTTACCGCCAATTCCAATGGAGAGGCCGAAATTATCAAGGTCACTTTAAAGCCAAATCCACACATTAAGAAGATCGTCTTCGAAAAAGATTTCAGTGAGATCCTGATTAAAGGTCGTCAGGCTATGGGTAATATCCTGACCAAAAACGATGTACACCGTATCACATTGAAACAACATGGTATCTCAACGTTAGGAGGAAGAAAGGTGTGGTTCGATGCTGACATACTTCGCTTGAACTATGATGACCATGGAAAATACTTAGGAGAGTTCCAAAGTGGCGAATTAATTCTCGTAGTCCAGGATGATGGCACGTTCTATACGACGAACTTCGATGTCAACAACCATTACGATCCAGGAATACGAGTGATAGAGAAGTTCAATCCAAACAAGGTTTGGTCTGCAATCCTTTACGATGCTGATCAGAACAACTATCCTTATCTAAAACGTTTCCCATTTGAGGAATCCTCAAAAAGACAAAGCTATCTGGGTACCAACGAAAAGAGTAAACTGATCTTGTTGACCGATACGGCTTATCCTCGGTTTGAAGTTAAGTTTGGTGGACGGGATGACTTCCGTGATCCATTAATCCTGGATGCTGATGAATTTATTTCAGTTAAAAGCTTCAAAGCAAAGGGAAAACGTATCACAACCTTTACTGTGGATCAGGTAATTGAGTTGGAACCTATTCGCCAGCCAGAACCAGTAGAAGAGGTCGTGGAGGAGAAAGAGATGCCTATCGTTGATCCTGATGAAGGGAAAAGTGATGATGACATTAAGGATGAGATCACAGGACAATTGAAATTATTTTGATTCATGAAAAAATGTTTGTGGGTAATACTAATGAGTTGGATGTCAGTATTATATATACAGGCACAAACTGATGGTTTGCCTACAAGCAAATTTCAAATAAGATCTACTCTTTTCGGTATCGGATATACCAATATTCTAGACACTTATCTTTCGCCCGTCGAATATAAGGGTATGGAGATTCGCATGCTTAGGGAAAACATGAAGATGACCGACTTAATGGACGGTCAGGTCTCTTCCCAATCAATGTTCCAACTATACGTTTCTATCACAAAGAACCATGCTAATACTGGTAATGAATGGGGAGGTATATTAAATGGTATTCAAGCATGGCATTATCATTGGGATATTGGGGACTTGAAGTTGTTGGCTGGTCCAATGATTGACCTTAATTTTGGATTCCTATATAATACCAGGAACTCTAATAATCCAGCACAAGCTATAGCTAACATCAATTTGGATGCCTCTGGAATGGCCATTTACCACTTTCACATCAAGAAGCATCCATTCATTGCTCGTTACCAATTGAACATACCCTTTGCAGGGGTAATGTTCTCACCTGATTACGGTCAATCCTATTACGAAATTTTCGAGTTGGAACATAGCAATCGGAATGTCCTTTTCACCTCTGTTCATAACCGGCCTTCTTTCCGTCAATTTCTGACGTTAGACGTACCGGTACGCAACAGTTGTATTCGCATTGGATACATGTGTGACATTCAGCAGTCCAAGGTTAACCATATTAAGAGCCATCAATGGTCACATTCCTTGATGCTCGGATTTGTTAAGACACTCTTCCCCGTCAAAGAAAGAGATCGAATGATATTATCTTCCCCCTATAATCCATTCTGATATGCAGTTCAATATAAGATCTTGGTTCATTGTATTCATAACGCTCCTGTTATCTGGTTGCATTACAGAAGATTCTTTTGATAACACTCCTGACGGGAACTTCGAGGCGTTGTGGAAAATTATTGATGAGCATTATTGTTTTCTTGATTTTAAGAACCAAGAATACGGACTCAATTGGGATCAAGTACACAAGGATTACAAGCAACGTATCACTGCAAACATGACCTCAAAGGAGCTCTTCGATGTCCTTAGTGAGATGCTTAATGAACTTCGTGACGGTCATGTGAATCTTGTCTCTAAAGATCGTATTTCTCAATACCGCAAATGGTATGATAACTATCCCCGCAATTTTAGTGATAGTATTCAAAGTGTATATCTAGGAAAGGATTATAACATAGCCACAGGCCTGAAATATTGTATTTTGGACGACAATATTGCATACATTTACTGTGGTAGTTTTGAATATAGTCTTGGTAGTGGGAACCTTGATCAAATACTTCAGGTTCTAGCTCCATGCAACGGACTTATTCTCGATGTTAGAAATAATGGAGGAGGTGTGCTGACAACAGCAGATAATCTAGCCGCACGCTTTACAAACGACCGACTGCTTGTTGGATATATCACGTATAAGGAAGGACCAAGCCATAAAAGTTTCTCCAAGCCACAACCCATTTATTTGGATCCTTCCACAAGTAATGTTAGATGGCAGAAAAAAACTGTTGTGTTGACCAATCGGCGTTCATATAGTGCGACAAACGACTTCGTAAACAAAATGCGTCAATTACCCAATGTAACTATTGTAGGAGATAGAACAGGAGGTGGATCTGGTCTTCCTTTTTCATCTGAGCTACCTAATGGATGGTCAGTACGTTTCTCTGCCAGTCCTATTTACGATCCTGGTATGCAACATTTAGAATTCGGCATCGACCCTGATGTAAAAGTAGATATCTCTTCAGATGACTATAACAACAACATCGACACCATCATTGAAAAGGCTAGAGAAATAATCAATGCAAGCTTATAAATGAGAAAGAATAAAGTTCAAAATGTTTTTGCATATTAGAAAATAATCAATAACTTTGCAAACGCATTTCAAATGCGCCTGTGGCGTAACTGGCAGCCGCGCCAGACTTAGGATCTGGTGGAGTAATCCGTGTAGGTTCGAGTCCTATCAGGCGCACATAAAACCGTTATTTAGTTGTATAGCAATTAAATAGCGGCTTTTCTTTTTTCCCTTTAGACTTCATTTATACATAAAAAAAGGTTCCCTCCAGCCATTCGGCCAAAGGGAACCAACTCTGTTGAAAA
>CAMVLL010000022.1 GCA_947168315.1 uncultured Bacteroidota bacterium
GACCTTCTAAGCTGTGGGTCTTGGGTTCGAATCCCAACGGAATCACGTAAAAGTCGTTACCATTTGTAACGACTTTTTTTAAAAATCTCTTTACCATGGAAATATTAATTGCAATCCTAATAATTATCGGTGTGATGTCCTTGTTCCGTTCTTCATCTCACAATATACACATTAATGATTCTTCCAGTCACGGCAGTAGTAATTATAACAATTACGATCCAGACGACGAAGACGATGAGGATATCTGGCTATATGAATTAGATGATGACGATGATTAATCAATCCTTCATACAAAGAAGCCGGTCACTCAATGAGTAACCGGCTTCTTTTTTATTGATACGATATCCTTAGAAAGGAGTTCCTGTCTGTGGTTTTGCCGGATGAACAGGATGTTCGAAGGCTTCACTGATTAGTTGTGTCAAATCAGCATAATGTGCCCGACTTATTTCATCGGCTGGACGAGCGTTTTTCACCTTATTTTGTACCGCATTCAATAGGCTCAGAAGGTATGTATGACCCTGACTGGACGTATCTTTCAACCACTCTGAAGTAAGACGGGTAACGAATTTCTTCTGCAGATAACGACGATAAGAAGTAACCTTCGCACCTGAATTCGCCTCATTGAATACCATTCCTACCAAATCTTTCACATATTCACTTGGCTGATATGGATCCTTGCCGTATGCGTACTTGCTCAGATTGCTCATCATCGCATCAGATACCAATGTATTGACTGTTCCATCGACAATCGGATATAACAAACTCTCCGGCGAACGAGTAATACGTGTCACATAATCCTCTTCGATAAGCCATTTCGGCTCAGTAAATACTCGTTTGTTGAGAAAATCCAATGCTTTCTTCTGACGTGCACGCTCTACTGGCTCATAGAAACTGCCTGGTTCCTCCACACTCTTGTATTGATGATAGATACCACCGATATTTGCAGCCACATGTCCCATATACCGACGATATTGGTCGCGCAAAGAAGCATAAACCTGACTGAGGTTATCTCCCATGTCTCCTTCTTCGTATGTCCATTCTGGCAGAACCTTTATCATTCGCTGAAGATTTAGGATACCATATTCACTTGCCTTTACCGCATCATTGCTCAAATCCTCGCTTTGAGCCCGCGGATCGTTGTCGTATCCTTCACCACCGAACCACAAACGTGGATTATTCTGCAATGTCTTTACCGTCAACTTATTCAATGCCAAACGTTCCTGTTCCTCATTCTGAACATCTGGAACAATCATATAACCCCATTTGATAGCCCATTTATCATAATCGTTGATACGTGGGAAGATACCTGTCTCAGAAATATTGTCTTCCGGCTGAGCGACATAGTTGAAACGGGCGTAATCCATGATAGATGAAGTGTGTCCATTCTTTTCTACCCATGCCTTATCACGCAGTTTCTCTACCGGAGTCGCACTGCTGGCACCCTTATTATGACGAAGTCCAAGCGTATGTCCCACCTCATGCGAGCTGACAAAGCGAATGAGTTGGCCCATCAGTTCATCATCGAACTTCATTTTCCGTGCACGTGCATCCACACATCCGGCTTGAACCATATACCAATCGTGTACCAACTGCATCACATTATGATACCAACCAATATGAGACTCAAGAATCTCACCGCTTCGTGGGTCGTGGACCTGAGGTCCGTACGCATTGGCAATCGGAGAAGCAAGATAACGGATCACAGAGAAACGGGCATCCTCAAGGCTCATCGTGGAATCGTTCGGCCATTCCTTACCAACAATGGCATTCTTCCAACCAGCCTCCTCAAAAGCAGCATTCCAATCGTTTACACCCATGATTAAGTATTTTACCCACTGTTTCGGAGTAGCAGGGTCAACGTAATACACAATTTGCTTTTTGGGCTCAATCAACTGTCCATTACGCTGTTTGGCTGCATCCTCAGCGTTCTTCGGTTCCAATCTCCAACGAACGGCAAATCGCTTTGACTTCACTTGCTGCTGGTCGTCGGAGTATTCATTAAAGCCATCTGCGAAATAACCTACTCTCGGATCGAGCAAACGAGGGCGCATCGGGTCTTTTGGCAACATCACCAAAGAGATATTTAAATGGAAGGTAGCCGCACCCGTCTGCATAGCTGACGGTAAACGGGACTTATCATTCGTACCATAGGTAACCACAGTCTTGATTTCTGTATTGATAGGATACGTATTCACGCTCTCGATGAACGAACGGTCTTGCTGAAAACCCGTCAGATTGAAACGACGTTTACTGCTAGCACTCAGTCCTAACACACCATTATCACTCTTCAAAAGCTTTGTCAACGTAACAGAATACAGCTTTTTGTCTTTCTTTCCAACGGAATCGATTTTCAATGAAGCGATAATAGGGTCGGAAGCACTGGCTTGGACAGCCTTATATATGTCATCTCCGGGTTTAGCATTTGCGCTCAACATCCAAGAACGTAACAAAAGATTGTTACCAGACTTCTGGAAATACATCACCTGACTGTTTGCCATCTCTCCGCCATACACTTGTGCATCTACCGGAGTCGCAATAAAACGCGTAACAGCAAGGAAAGGACGATTCAACAAAGAGTCATGAACCTGGAATACCCAATCATCCTTCTGGTGTTGCACATTGAACAAACCATCTTTAATCGGAGCACGAGGTTCTTCCTTCTTGGCAGGAGCCTCCGGAGTCGTTTTCTTTTTCTTTGCATCCATATCCTGAGGAAAACAAACCAGGACAAGAAGCAACATCAATAACAGTTTTTTCATCTTTTTTCTTTTATAATTTATCGTCACAAAAGTAAATATTTCCCTTGAAACATCAAATACTAGGTCTGATTATAAAATATAATCCAAATACACCTACTATTCGAACATAGATTAAATCTACAGACTTTTTCACTTAAAAAATTAAGCTTGTCACATAAGTGACAAAGGCTTTCCACCTAGGTGACAAGAGTTAACCACATAAGTGACAAAGGCTTTCCACCTAGGTGACAAGCCTAATTTATCAAAAGCTAGAATAAATTCTTTCTTATCTGAAATAAATAATGTTTGGGATGATGCGTTCGCCCTCATGATCGAACCGTCCATTGTCCGTAGGATGATTAAGGATTTCACCGTTGAGATAGAGCGTTGTAGAACCTCCACCATCCAGATTCAACGCATCTTTTCCTCCTAAGACCTTAATCAGGTGAGCCAATTCGGGAATACTCATACCAATAGCATGGCCTTTGGCACGTCCATCTACGGTAATCAACAGTACTTTGCGGTCTTTAGTGACTGCAACGGCACTTCTAGGATGCTTCGTTTGCACGAAGTCTTCATTACATTTCGACCAATCCGCATAGCGGTTATGGTAAAGCATCAGTGGTCCTGAGGCCAAGACGACACCCGTTTTCTTCTTATAGCCATGTTCTATTTGTCTTGTCCAAGGTACGACACGGAGTTTTCCTTTACGAACAGCCACTGCACCAGTTACCCTGTTCTTGAATTCACTTTCCCTGGTAGAGTCTACAACGGCTCTATCCACTTTCAGGAACGTGACAGAGTTGCCTTTTTTCATATCAAAATACGATCCATTGATAGCAGCGATGGCCTTTTGCTCTTGTGCCAACCGTGTCATCGTCTTCATTTCCCTCGAGAAAGCGATGCCTGCGCGGTGTCGTTGCTTCGGATTAACCTCGATGATGCTCACATATTGCGGACCATGATAAAGCTCTTGGAAGGCGGCACAACGACTTACAATGCCCTTCCCTATCGTTTTCACTTCCCATTGAGCAGAAACGATGGCAAGTGAATCATTGACTGTCTGTGCCTGCCCTATTAAGGCACCACCTAAAAGCAATAATACAAAAGCAACACGATGTAGATTCTTCATAAGGCAAAATAATATTTATGATTTGTACAAAGATAGCAAATAAAAAGAAATGTCGTAGAGTGATATTCATTTCTTTTGGACAGACATTCGCCATAAATGAAAAAAGAGAGGCTATCGCCTCTCTTATGTGATTCGCTTGGGGCTCGAACCCAAGACCCCAACATTAAAAGTGTTGTGCTCTACCTGCTGAGCTAGCGAATCTCCAAACGCATTTTCATTTGCGAATGCAAAGATACGCTTTATTTCCAAACAGACAAAGCTTTTACGCAATTTTATTTAAACCATTCTGTAATGTGATTTTTTGCCCACAAGTAGTAAATAATCAAGCCGATCCATGAAGTAATCAATACCAAAATTGAGCAGATAATCTTACCAATTACAGAAATAGGCTTCTTCCAAATGTCCAAAACGGCTACGATAGCCAATACAATACCAATCCAGTAAATAATTGTTGCCATAACGAAAATATTTAAAAGTTAGAGTTTTCCCTTTTCAATTTCAAATAAACAAAAAATTATTACCTTTCGCAAGATTTTTCTAAGAAATTATCAAAAAAATATCTGGTAATGAATAACCTTTTTCAAAACATATACTTTGTAGTAAACAGTAGATTTTATATTTTTGTCGGCAATATTAGGCATACAGTACAATGAGTAACGATAATACGAATCAAGTTAAACGAAGAAAAGGTCTATGGGCTCTCAGTCCGCTATTCGTCTTTCTATGCCTTTACTTGGTGACCTCAATTATTATGAACGATTTTTACAAAGTTCCTTTGACGGTTGCCTTTCTTATCTCATCTGTTTATGCTATTTGTATCACTAAAGGACTCTCCCTAAATGAACGGTTGCAACAGTATTCACGTGGTGCGTCGAATCCCAACATCATGATCATGATATGGATTTTTATCCTTGCCGGAGGATTTGCTCAAACCGCCAAGGATATCGGTGCCATTGATGCAACCGTCAACCTTACGTTGACGTGCTTACCCGATAGTATGTTGTTGGGCGGAATATTCATTGCAGCATGTTTTATCTCAATGTCGGTTGGAACTTCCGTTGGCACCATCGTTGCGTTGGTTCCTATTGTTGCAGGTATTGCCGACAAGACAGAAATCAATATGGCATTCTTGACCGCCATCGTGGTTGGAGGTGCTTTCTTCGGTGATAATCTATCGATGATTTCGGATACAACCATTGCTGCGACTCGAACTCAAGGATGTGCGATGAAAGATAAGTTCCGAGTAAACTTAATGATTGCTTTACCGGCTGCATTAATAGTACTTTTATTTTACATTATTAAAGGATTTGGATTACCTGGAGGAGAAGATATTCAAAGTGTAGACTGGATAAAAGTGATACCATATATCATCGTGCTTGGCACATCGATTATGGGAGTTAATGTCAGTTTGGTATTAGTCTTGGGTATTATTTCTACCGGCATTATTGGTTTGCTTACCGAATCAACCACCGTTTTCGGCTGGTTCTCGTCGATGGGCAATGGCATTTTAGGAATGGGTGAATTGATTATTGTCACACTTTTGGCCGGAGGTATGCTGGAGTTGGTGAAATACAACGGCGGTGTCGATTATATCATTCATCAACTGACCAAACGAGTCAGTCATAAACGTGGTGGTGAGCTTGGAATTGCGGCTCTTGTGAGCATTGCCAATCTTTGTACAGCCAATAACACAATTGCCATCATTACAGTTGGCCCACTTGCACACGATATTGCCGATCGATTTGGCATTGATAAACGAAAGAGCGCCAGTATCCTCGATACATTCTCGTGTGTGATTCAAGGAATGATCCCTTACGGTGCACAGTTATTATTGGCAGCAAAGCTCACGGAGGTCTCTCCTATCCTCATCATCAAGTATCTGTACTATCCAATGATACTATGCGTCGTCGCTTTAGTTTGTATCTTATTACGATTACCGAAACGATATTCATAAAAAAAGGCGGAAGTTGATTCTTCCGCCTTTCATATTATCATTTTGTCTTAATCCTGGGCACCACCCATGATATCCAACAATTCACTTGTAATAGCTTGCTGACGTGATTTATTATAAGTAATCGTCAGTTCCTGCAACAACTCTTCTGCGTTGTCCGTTGCTGTCTGCATGGCAATTGTACGCGCAGCATGCTCAGAAGTATTTGTGTCAAGAGCTACGGCATAAACCTTCAGATGTAACACCTTCGGCAACATATTCTCCAACAATTCTTCTTTTGTCGGCTCAAGAATATAATCGTAGTTTATCGATTGACTCTTCACCTTTGCTGGATCAATGGTTAAAGGCAGATAAGTCTCACGTGTCAGGACTTGTGAAGAGGTAGATTTGAAATGATGATAAAGCAATATTACTTCATCCACCTCTTTTTTCACATACTTCTCCATCAAGATATCCGACAATTTTGTAGCTTCTTCGAAAGAAGGCTTATCAGCCAAGGAGACATAGCTGCCCTCCGGCTTAATGCCTAACTTTACAACAGCCTCCGACACTTTCTTTCCTACCGGATAAACAAGGATATTCTCCTTACCCAAAGCATCATATTCTTTGTACAGTTGCTTAAAAGCTTTAATCACATTCGAATTGAAAGCCCCGCACAAACTGGTATTTGAAGAGAAAACGACGATAGCGA
Organism: uncultured Bacteroidota bacterium; assembly: GCA_947168315.1. Taxonomy (GTDB): domain Bacteria; phylum Bacteroidota; class Bacteroidia; order Bacteroidales; family Bacteroidaceae; genus Phocaeicola. The sequence goes on from CAMVLL010000022.1 coordinate 6,513, forward strand.
CACGTTTTACTTCATCACGCTTCACCATGAAAGGCGACTGGATCTTTTCTTCCACGCCATTTTGCAAGAAATCGGACATGATGCCAAACAGTCGCTGTTCGTAAGGAAGCATACATTCAACGGCCTTCTGCGTCTTATGCAGTTTGGCAGAGGCCACCATCTTCATTGCTGAAGTGATTTTGCTGGTATTCTTTACCGAAGTGATCCTTCCTTTTACTTCTTTCAATGATGCCATAACACTTATGCTTTATAGGTTGCTGCGGTATCAGCAGCTACATGCTCGATGATCTTTACTGCTTCATCTGTAATCTTACCGCTCGACAAAACATCTAATACATCGGCTTGGTGCTCAGCTCTCAGACGCTGCAAGAATGTTTGTTGGAATTGAGGAACCTTATCTACAGTGATATCACGCATCAAGCCATGAACACCACAGTAAAGGATAGCAACTTGTTCACCAACAGCCATTGGAGAATACTGTGGCTGAATCAACAACTGAGTGTTCTTACGTCCACGATCCAGTGTCATTGCAGTCACCTTATCCATATCACCACTAAACTTTGAGAAAGACTCCAACTCACGATACTGAGCCATATCAATCTTCAACGTTCCGGCAACCTTCTTCATACTCTTAATCTGTGCACTACCACCAACACGTGATACCGAAATACCTACGTTGATTGCTGGGCGGAAACCTTGGTTGAACAAGTCTGTCTCCAAAAAAATCTGTCCGTCGGTAATAGAGATTACGTTTGTTGGGATATAAGCTGACACGTCACCAGCCTGAGTTTCAATGATTGGCAAAGCCGTCAACGAACCACCACCTTTTACTTTTCCCTTCAAGCTTGGTGGAAGGTCGTTCATCTGCTCAGCTACTTCCTGCTGATTAATAATCTTTGCAGAACGTTCCAACAAACGGGAATGCAGATAGAAGATATCACCCGGATAAGCCTCACGTCCAGAAGGACGACGAAGAATCAAGGAAACCTCACGATAAGCAACAGCCTGTTTAGACAAGTCGTCATAAACGACCAATGCATCACGACCTGTATCACGGAAATACTCACCGATAGCGGCTCCTGCGAAAGGAGCAAAATACTGTAAAGCAGCAGGATTAGCAGCAGTTGCAGATACAACTACAGTGTAATCCATAGCGCCGTGCGTTTTCAGAGTATTTACAATCGTAGCAACGGTAGAAGCTTTCTGGCCAATAGCGACGTAGATACAATAAACCGGTTTCCCTGCATCGAAGTTAGCCCGTTGATTGATAATTGTATCAATTGCAATTGCAGTCTTACCTGTTTGGCGGTCACCGATGATCAACTCACGCTGTCCACGACCAATAGGGATCATAGCGTCAACGGATTTCAATCCTGTTTGTAATGGTTGGTTTACTGGCTGACGGAAGATAACACCTGGAGCTTTTCGTTCCAACGGCATTTCACATAACTCACCATCTATTTCGCCACGTCCGTCTAAAGGTTCGCCCAACGGATTAATAACACGTCCTAACATATTTTCTCCCACGAGGATGGAAGCAATACGTTTAGTACGCTTTACAATCATGCCTTCCTTAATCTGGTCGGTCGGTCCCAGCAACACAGCACCCACGTTATCCTCTTCCAAGTTCATAACAATGGCTTTGATGCCATTCTCAAACTCCAGCAATTCGTTCGCTTCAGCATTTTTCAGTCCATAAATACGAACCACACCGTCGCTCACCTGAAGAACCTCACCCACTTCATCAAACTGAAGGGAGGTATCGATTTCTTTCAATTGCCGAAGCAATATCTCAGATACTTCACTGGGTCTTATTTTTTCAGACATAGTTTCTATTTAATTATTTGTTCTAAAGCAGTCTCAGACTACTCTTCTGTTTTTTTCAATGAACTGTTTCTTCACCAAACTCATCTGATGTGCCACGCTAGCATCCAAACGATAAGTTCCTAATTGGAAAATAAATCCTCCCAAGATGTCCGGATTAACTTGTGTGGTAAATTCCGCAGTTCCTTTCGTCTCATTCATTACCATCTTACGGATACGTTCCACCACTGCCGGTGAAGGCTCCGTAGCTGTAATCAAACTACCCACGCTGATATTCTCTTGCTTTCTATACAAACCTATATAAGAAGTGACCATAAACAGCAGTAAATTCTCACGTTTCTCATTCAAAACAAGCTGAACGAAGCGTTTAAACGCTGCTGTCATCCCTTTTCCTACTGCCTGTTCAATCAGCAAAGCCTTTTTCGAAGTCTCGAGTAAGGGATTGTTCATGGCCATACGCAGTTCCGGTACCGACAGGAAACTTTCTTTCAAGTGTAAAGTTTCCTGATATACCTTATCAGCAACCTTCAGCTCATTGGCATATTCCAACAGAGCCGTGGCATATCGTACTGCGATTGAACCAATAGTCATATTCTTTAGTTTTTAGAAAGATTTACTTCATCTAACAGGCGTTCTATCATGTCCGTCTGTTTAGACTCATCATCAAGGTTTTTACGCAAAACCTTTTCAGCAATATCCACAGATAATACCGCTACTTGACGACGAATGTCACGGATAGCATCTTCTTTTTCTGCCAGAATCTGTTTCTTTGCTTCTTCCAGCAGTCGATTACCCTCTATCTTAGCCTGTTCTTTCGCCTCTGAAACGATATGTTCACGTGTTTTTGCTGCTTCGGTCAAGATGCGTGTCTGCTCTTCGTGGGCCTTTGCCAAGATGCTTTCGCCCTCGGCTTTTAAATTGGCAAGTTGTTCATTGGCCTCTCTCGCTGTCACCAGTGACTGATCAATATACTCTTTCCGTTCGTTCACCATCTTTGTGATGATAGGGAAACCGAACTTCGCAAGTAGAAAGAACACCACGCAGAAAGCGAGGAGCATCCAGAACAACAAACCACTATCGGGCATTAACAATGACATAGTATTCTGCTTTAATTATCTCAATGCCATGAAGCAAACAACAATAGCAAACAATGCAACACCTTCAATCAAGGCGGCAATGATAATCATGTTCATACGGATATCAGAAGAAGACTCCGGCTGACGTGCAATAGCTTCCATTGCAGAGCCACCAATCTTACCAATACCTAAACCTGCACCAATAACTGCGATACCAGCACCAAGTGCAGCACCGACTTTACTCAAGGCTGCTCCAGCAGCTGCCTGTAATAACATACTTGATAGTAACATAGTCTTTTAATTTTAATTGTTATATATAATTTTTTATTCTGCATGTTCTTGCCTCGACAGTCCGATAAAGACTGACGAAAGCATGGTAAATACATAAGCCTGGATAAAGGCAACCAAAATCTCCATACAATCCATGAAGATGATAAACAGGAACGATACTCCTGTCATCAAACTGTTGACTACAACACCCATACTTACGGTAACGAAGATAATGCTTGTCAAGGCTAAGATAGCCGAGTGACCAGCCATGATATTCGCAAAAAGACGAATCATCAAAGCAAACGGTTTCGTGAAGATACCGAACAACTCAATGGCTGGCATGATAGGTACCGGGAATTTCAACCATGTCGGCACCTCCGGCCAAAGGATTTCCTTCCAATATTCCTTGTTACCAAACACATTGACTGCTATAAACGTACACAATGCCAATACGAAAGTAACAGCAATATTACCTGTTACATTCGCACCACCAGGGAAGATAGGAATGATTCCCATGATATTGTTGATAAAGATGAAGAAGAATGCGGTAAGCAAATAGGGTGAGTAACGTTTATACTCTTTTCCGATACACGCTTTTATCACATCATTCTCAACCATCATAATGAACATCTCCATAAATCCGACAAAACCTTTTGGCGCCGGATCTTCGGGTTTCTTATTCCGATACCATCGGGCACAGCCTAAAATGATCAGCACCAAGATCAAACAGTTAATGAGCAGTGCCAAGACCGTTTTCGTAATGGAGATATCGATTGGTCGTACCTCTTCTCCATTGGCATTTGTCTCAACAATCTTTCCCTCATAATCACCTTCTGTAGCAATTCTGAATCCTTCGTGCTCTTTGCCTGCCGGATAAAGATGATGAGAAGAAAAAACGTGCCATCCGCTGTTATGACTGTAAAGGATTACTGGCAATGGGATAACGATATCTGTACCGCCGATTTTTGTAATATGCCACTCATAGGAATCACTGATGTGTTCCATGACGATCTCACCGGCATTTACATCCTCTCCATGTTCCTCTTGAGCAAATGACATATTCAAGGCGAACAAAGAAAAGATAACGACGACAATATATCTCAACTTATTCATGCTTTTTCAATTTTACTTTTTAATTCTTTCTCTCGTTTTTCGTACCAAAAGAAAAATACCGTTTCAAAAATCAATGCAATCAGATAAAAAAGAGCGTAAACACATAAGAAATCAACCTTGTGTAAGCCATTTCCCATCATCACTCCGATCAGGATGACTGCCGAAGCAAAGACTCGAAGCACTTTACTACCCATATAGGCTGCCAAGAAATTCTTCTTCTCTGTCCGACTTATCTTATCAAAAATCATAATAGAACAAATTCCTAACACATAAAAGATAACAGGAATCAGTCCATATGAAGAGAAATAATGTGTAGGAAACCAACACTTAAGTACCAGATATACACAGATGGCCGCAACAATAAAGATAATTGCGCTTAATCCTAAGTATTTCTTTGTTACCGTGTTGAACATCTTCATTACGTTCTCTTTTTATATCTCAACGCACACTGAAACGTCATTGCTTTTAACTTGCACAAAGCCTCCTTTAATATCCACTGAAGTTGATTCGTTTCCTTGAGCATAGGTTACGATACCCTTACTCAGTGAAGAAATGATAGGAGCATGAAGCGGTAGAACCATAAAAGCCGACTTTGTTCCAGGCAACTTTACGCTATCCACTTTACCCTGAAAAAGAATTCCTTCAGGAGATGCGATGGTCAAGTTTAAAATTGCATCATTTTCTGCCATAGTCTTACTGATTAGCAGATTCTAATAACTTCCGACCTTTCTCGATGGCCTCTTCAATAGTTCCAACGTTCAGGAATGCCTGTTCTGGCAGATTATCTACCTCACCATCCATAATCATATTGAAACCTTTGATTGTATCTTCAATCGAGACAAGTACACCCGGCACACCAGTAAACTGTTCTGCAACGTGGAACGGTTGAGACAAGAAACGTTGTACACGACGGGCACGGTTTACCGTCAACTTATCCTCATCCGACAACTCATCCATACCCAGAATAGCTATAATATCCTGCAATTCCTTGTTACGTTGTAGAATCTGTTTTACACGCTGAGCTGTTTCATAATGCTTCTCTCCTACCACATGTGGATCAAGAATACGAGATGTAGAATCCAACGGATCAACAGCAGGATAAATACCGAGTTCTGTAATCTTACGATTCAACACAGTCGTTGCATCAAGGTGAGTAAAGGTTGTTGCAGGAGCAGGGTCAGTCAAGTCGTCCGCAGGCACATAAACAGCCTGAACAGAGGTGATAGATCCATTCTTTGTAGAGGTGATGCGCTCCTGCATCTGTCCCATCTCAGTTGCCAACGTTGGTTGATAACCTACAGCAGAAGGCATACGACCCAACAATGCTGAAACCTCAGAACCAGCCTGAGTGAAACGGAAGATATTGTCAATAAAGTACAAGATATCACGTGGAGCATTGGCGTCACCACTCTTACCATCACGGAATGATTCTGCAATGGTCAGACCAGAGAGAGCCACAGAAGAACGTGCACCAGGAGGCTCATTCATCTGACCATACACAAGTGTTGCCTGTGATTTAGCCATTTCCTCATAGTCCACTTTTGAAAGATCCCATTTCCCTTCTTCCATACTCTTCTTGAACTCTTCACCATAACGGATAACACCTGACTCGATCATCTCGCGAAGCAAATCATTACCTTCACGGGTACGTTCACCTACACCAGAGAAAACGGAAAAACCGTTGTTTGCCTTTGCGATATTGTTGATTAACTCCATAATCAACACGGTCTTACCTACACCGGCACCACCGAACAAACCGATCTTTCCACCTTTTGCATAAGGTTCCAACAAGTCGATGACCTTAATACCTGTGTATAATACCTCTTGCGTAGTAGCCAGTTCCTCAAATTTTGGAGGTTCACGGTGAATAGGAAGAGCTCCTTCCATACTCAACGGTTTCATCTACTGCTTCACCGACAACATTCATCAGACGACCTTTGATTTGCGTACCTACAGGCATAGCAATTGGTTGCTCCATGGAAGTTACTTCCATACCACGACGCAAACCATCTGTACTATCCATAGCTACGGTACGAACCATGTCCTCACCAATGTGTTGCTGTACTTCAAGAACTAATGTTCTACCATCTGAACGCTTCAATGTCAAAGCGTCATGAATACGAGGGAGAATCAAATCGGCATCCATGCCTTTCATTGTGAAAGATACATCGACTACCGGTCCAATTACCTGTGAGATATGTCCAACTATTTGTGACATAAGCTTTTATATTTTTAATTTAATTATTGACTTTCTCTAAAATCAAAATTGATTATGCTAAAGTGCAAAGATAAGAATTATCCCAGACTATTATATACAAAAATCTAACTTTATTTATAAAATAACTTTAGAACCACTAAAGAAAAGAATAGGATATGTTAGTACCATAAGGCTCGAATGTCTGTTTCTCCAAGATATAAATGAGAGAGACAGGCAATAACATTCTTGTATCGAATAAAAGGAGTATCCACTACATTACCAAACGGGTTCATCACCTGATATTCATAAGATAATTCTTTCCGATTCTGAGCCGTTGTGTAATGAAATTCGTATCCTTTCAACATTAATTCCTTATAAATAACTTGCCGATAGCCAGATTGAATCTTTTTATCCATCATGACAAAATCAAGAGGAAGCACACCTGCCATCTGATAGGCTGTTCCCCCGGCACGTACACTCAAGGATTGACTTAACAAAACCAAACCTCCATCTTCTGCTATTATTTTTCCACCAGCCTCAGCAAAAGATTTCAAATCTTCTAGAATCTTCTTTCGTCGATAGAGTTGGCGGGCAAATAGTTCAGGATATCCCCCTGGCAAGTACACAATATCTGCTTTAGGAAGATCATTCCCGTAAATAGGACTAAAACGACAAATATCTCCTACTTGACTAAGCCGAATGAGGTTCTCCTGATAAGTTAGTCCAAAGGCTGGATCATCAGCCACAGCTATCCTTAAACGTTTCTTTGGAGAATAATAGCTTATAGCATCAGTCTCCTCTTTATATGGCAAGGCATAAGCGACAGGAAAGCTGCGTTGGCAACTATTAAACAGACTCTCTACATCAACAAATTGTTTGATATAGGAGGTCGTCAAGTCAAAAATACCATTTAATTCTTGTATCAAGGCATTTGTATGACATACATGTTTGGACGGTAATTTCAATCGCTCATCATACGGGATATAGCCGAAACAGTTTACACCAGCATCCTGACTCGCTTTTCGGAGAAAAGCATATTGTTCCGAGGAAGCGACCTGTGTAAAGACAACCCCTATGATCCGAGCCAACGGATGATAATGTTTAAACCCATATATTGATGCGGATACAGAATAGGACGATGAACGAGCATTCACGACTAAAAGTACAGGTGTTCGCATCAACTCCGCTATCTGCGCACTACTGCCATTCATCCGTTCATAGCCATCGAAAAGTCCACCATTTCCTTCAATCAGACAGACATCTGCCTTCTCACCATATTTATTATATACATGTTGAGCATGTGAAGTTGATGTCACAAAAAGGTCGATGTTGAAACAGGGATTCCCGGAAGCTAATTCCAAAGGCTGGGCATCCATAAAATCAGAACCGCACTTGAAGGTCTGGACCTGCTGACCGTTTTTCGTCAACAGACGGGCAAGTCCGGTGGTAAACAATGATTTACCACTTCCTGGCGACATAGCTCCTATCAATAATTGCGGTTTCATTGATGCACAATTTTATTGTTACTCGAAAAATACAGGTTTTATGGTAATTGCCGACAAATCTGTGTTCTCATCTCCACCTTGCATTGTAACAGTAATGACATGTCTTCCCGGTTTGTCTATCTGCAGCCAGCCGATAGGTCTGTCACAGAACAAGCTGGAGGCACGCTGTTGGTTTTGAATAAAATGTTTTTCATCTGTTTCAACCCGCCAAACACTCTTTCCATCTCCACGAACATTCAAGTCAACATGATACCGTCCTGGTTCCTTGAAATCAAGTATCCAAGAAACTTTTCCTCCCTTATCCAGCTTATTAACACAATAAACGTGTTTCCACTCACCAAACTTCTCCATCCAGTTTGATTTGTATACCTCACATCCTGTTGTTTCTGCAAATCGTACAGACATATTCCGCACGCCGATTTCAGGATCTAAAGTTTGATGGTTATCTACTAGAACAGCATCACTTTCCAAGGTCAGTTCAATAACATCAATCAAAGCATCTGGCTTTGCGGAAGGCAACTGAAAGACCGTCCAAGAACCATCTTTTTCAAATTTCAGACGTTGTTTCTTTGCTCCATTCAGTAAGTTGGCCGTTTTAATACTTGTTTTTAATCCTGGAAGATAGAGTTTTCCACTTGTCGGCCATTCAAATACAGCTAGATATAACTTATTCTGTTGTTGAACAATATCTCCCCAAGGCAAAGCATGCTTCCACGGAGATGCCGTAGCACCATATATCACATCTGGATACTTCTGAATCCACTTACCAGAAGCACGTAATGCAGCTTGAGCATCCTCTGGAATATTACCCAAACCATCCGGACCGACATTCAACATATAGGTACCACCTCGGGCAACCGTTGTAATCAAGTACTGAAGTATCTCTTTTGGTGACTTCCAATTGTTATCATACCATGCATAGCCCCATGAATCATTGGTAACATCAACGGTTTCCCATAATCCGTCTATATTTTCCAACGGAATCTCCATATCATCCAAGGTACGATAGTCACCTAAATCATAGCCGGCACGGCCAGAGACTAAAACCTTTGGTTGGTTCTTATGAATCACATCAACTAACTTCTTCACATAATCTTGTGGTATTCGCCCTGGAGTATCCAACCAGATTATCTCCATATCTCCATAATTGGAAGTAATCTCTTCGATTTGTGGCAAGCACTTCTCAAAGAAATAGTTTTCCATAGTCTTTGGATTTCCTTCTGCGTCCACAGCCGGGCCACCATTTCCACCTGGATAAGTCCAATCCTGATTATGTGAATAGTAGAAGCCGAAGCCAAGTCCCAGTTTCTTGCAGGCTTCTGACAGCTCTTTCATCGGATCTCTGCCAAAAGGAGTTGCATCTACAATATTAAAGCTATTGCATTTTGAATGATACATGGCAAAACCATCATGATGCTTGCTGGTGATGACAATGTACTTCATACCCGCATCCTTAGCTAGTTGAGCGATTTTCATCGCATCAAACTCTTTTGGATTGAACTTCTTTGCCTGAGCTTTATATTCCGTTCGGTCAATATTGGCCATATTCTTATTCAGAATCCACTCACTGATGCCATAATATGTGTTACCATTCCATAGATTACCTATACTTGAATACAATCCCCAATGGATAAACATAGCATAGTTTCCCCACTCAAACAACTGCCCTCGCCCCTCGGGATTCGTTGTCTTGATAGATTTGGGTGAACTACCCCACATATCTTTCATACTTTCCTGAGCATAGGATATCTGAGAAAGCAGTAAACCACATAACAATAACTTTACAAAGACTTTCATCGACTTCATATTATCTGATAGATTTATTCTACAAATCTACAAAATAATCTACAATAAGCGATTTATTTTGAGGATTATTCATTTGATAAACAAAAAATGTCCACATGCTTTGTTAACACATGTGGACACTTCTATTATTAGATAATTCTTCTTATAAGTACTTGAAATATGCGACGCCTATTCCTAAGAGGAAAATAGCAAGCAAAGTCAGCAAAAACGTCACATAAAATAGTTTCAAGTCCTCCTTAGGATATTCTTCACTCACATACTGGCTGGCAGAATAATGTTGATCTGTAAATAAACGTTTCTGAAGGTAATTATAAAGTAAAAACACCAACACGCCAATGATTAATCCATCCAATGCACCAAACGTGATGTCACCTGGATAATGCACACCTAGATATATACGTGTAAAGGTGTGTAACACTGCCCAACCGAACATGACCAACGTGAATGAACGTTTCTTTACCAATAACGACATGAAGATGGAAATGGAAAACGTGTTGGCAGCATGACTTGAAAGGAAGCCATAAGCTCCTCCCCGATAACCGTTTACGATATCAATTAAGTACATGATAATCGGATCATGAGTTGGACGTGGTCGTGCAAAATATGGCTTGCAAATTCCTGAAGCAATCCGGTCGGCTAAGAAAATAACCAATCCCATCATCACCAAAATCAGCAATGCTTTAGCAGGCTTATTATTCTTAAAGATGATATACAGCAACACCAATATTGCCGGTGCCCATATAGCCGTACTGGTAGCGATCCACATGAACCCATCCCAAAAAACAGAATCACTCCCGTTCAGTCTTAAAAGCAGATCCTGATCAAATGTTATTAGATGCTGTATATCCATATTTTTAAATCACTTCAATAGCACTTGTTTGAATCCAGCCTTCATTGCCGTCTTCCAGTCTGATTTCTTTCCACTCTTTCATCGTATTGTCCTTAATCTGTACCTTGGTACCTTCATGAAGGATGAACAATTCGGTTCCGCTCTCATTCGGCGTGCTCCTGACTGTTACACTTGCAGCCATGACGATGGCGTGATCGCGATTCAATAACTCCGCCTTCTGCATAGATGCAAAGATATTAGCAAACGCACATACGATTATTGAGATTATCGCTAAGATGAATCCCAGCTTTTTCAATGATATCTTTCTGGCAAAGATATAAAGGGCAAGCATGCATAAAGCCAATAAGAAAGTAAGGATTCCCAAGACTGACCAACCATGCTCACTCATCACATTCGACAAAGAGCGGAACCAAGTCACAAAGAAAATCTCACTGACAGGTGTTATCTTATCCACGGTCTTAGTATTGGCCAGTTTCAAGTTGAACCGTATATCGTTATCACCAGGATTCAATAGCAAAGCCCGTTCGTAATTCAAAATAGCTTTAGCAATATCCTTTGATTTATAATAACTATTTCCCAAATTATAGTAAATATCTGCTGACTCCTCTCCTGTCTGCAGTATTTGTTCATAGCCTGCAATGGCAGATGCATAGTCCTCACGATAATAGGCACTGTCAGCCTCTACTTTTTGTTGAGCAGCATTTATGACCTGAGTTGATGTAACAGTTTGAACATTATTAGGTTGTTCCGTTTGTGCCTCCTCTTGAGCCTGTACTGTCAAGAAAGACATGAGAAATAAAAGTGCAAAATATATTTTTTTCATAATTACTCCTCCTTTAACGTTTGATACTGTTTTCCATCTTACTGATTACATCCATAGCCGCTTTGTATTCCTTATCCATAGTGGCATTTGCATCTCCAGGGGCATATCGCGCAAATTCAGCATCATTCAAGATATCAACAAATTCCTTTATCAGTTCAGTAGACACCTGACGACTTGATAATTTTTCTTCTATATTATCCTTTGAAAGCTCAGCAACAGGAATACTTAGTTTATCACTGGTATAGCCCCACAAAGCCTTCAGCAATTCGTCATAGAATTCATCCCGCTTATTGGCAGCCAATAGTTTCCCTGCATTCTTAAGTCGTTTTACTGCCACCTTATTTGCCTTCTTCGTCCGAACCTTTGCTACGTTCGCATTCTCCGCAACCTGTTTACGATAAATCAGCATGGTAGCAATAAAGATCAGCAATGGAATGATATAACCCAACCAATAAGGCATCGTACCGAAAAGGAAGTCTTGTTTCTTCTTCAGATCGGTAGCACCTGTCTTGATGTACCGGATATCACTAGCCAGAATCTTCAGATCCTCCTTGTTTGTAAAGTCGGCGATGACTTGCTCTGCATTCCCCTCACCTTTTTCAACCTTCAGCGTATAGGCATCGGTCTTCAATGTTTTATAAGTGTTCGACTTTATATCGAAGTAAGAGAACTCGATTGGTGGAATAGTGAAATCTCCTGCATGACGCGGGATTGCCAAATACTCAACAACTTTACTTCCAGACAAGCCTTCACGGGTGATATTGTACTTATTATCAATCTTTGGATCATATACCTCAAAGTCCTGTGGGAATTTCACCTCCGGAACATCCATCAGTTTCATGTTTCCTGTTCCGGAAACAACCAACTTGATAGTTACAGCATCATTAGTCTTTAAGTTCTGTCCACTGATCGATGAGCTCATCGTAAATGAGCCAACTCCACCAGAGTAGTTGGCAGGCTTCCCTTCAGGCAGTTCTTTCACATTGATAACCACTTTCGGAGTTACAATGTTCTTTCGTACAGTCGACAAAGCACTTGTTCCATTAAAGAAAGCATCGAATGGATCGATAGACTCGATGTGCTGTGCGACTTCTCCTTCGAATGTGATAGAAGGAACCTCCAGTTTTCCTGAACGTTGTGGGAAGAGAACATATTGGCTCCAAACCGTTGTGTTATAGTTTCTTCCGTTATAATGCTCCAAAGTAAACTGTTTTTGTCGAGGTAAATCGATTTCCTGCGTGTGGAAATCTTTCATATCTGGCATATCTCCTCTCAAAGAGCGTAGATCAACCAAGGTATATACCTTATAGGTTAAAAGAACAGCTTCTTGTTCATACACATTTGTTTTGCTGGCAGTCGCAGTAATAAACAAGTCGGAGCTAGAAATCTTACCACTAGAAGCAGCACTGCTTGCTGCGGCTGCACCACCTTGTGCGCCCGATCCACTGCTACCTTTATCTGGAGGCAATACTTTAACAGTCACAGAATTGGATGTCATCGGTTCACCATCGGCAATAATGGATGCTCCAGGAATAGTAAACGTACCTTCCTTTTTGGCCATAAGGATATAAGTGTACGTAATTGATTGACTGGACGACATCTTCCCGTTGATGATCTGGGTACTGCTCTGTGTTGAGCGAGTCGGTCCCATCAACACTTCAAAGTCGTTTATATTTGGTGCTCTAAACTCTTTAACCTTTTGAGTATTAACCGTATAAGTCAGTCTGAACTGGTCACCGTTTACGACAACATCTGGAGCCATTGTCGTAAAAGTTAGATTTCCATCTGCCCAACTGCTCAATACGGTTAAGATAGATATAAATAAAAGTAGAACTCTCTTCATTTTATTCATGTATAATTTTTTTGCAAAATTAGTCCATTACCAATCTTTTTCCAACTTCTTCCCACGAATTTGTACTTGTTTCTTAACTTTTTCCTGTACATTCTTTTCGTCTTGCATCACGGCGTTCAACAGCTGTTCCGCATTTTCCTTCGACATCTCATTCTTGTTCTGTTGAGGTTGCTGCTGTTGTTGCTGTTGGTCTTGTTGGTCCTTATTCTGATCTTTCTTATCTTGCTGTTGATCTTGTTTTTGCTGTTCCTGATCCTGGTTCTGATTCTGTTGCTGTTGTTGTTGATCTTTCAGCAGTTTTTGAGCCAATGCCAGATTATACCTTGTCTCATCGTCCTTAGGATTGTTTCTCAGCGATTCTTTATAGGCCTCAATACATTGAGCATATTGCTTAGATGCTTGTAACATCACTCCTACATTATGGTAGATCTGAGCCAGTTTCATCTTGTCTTTTTCGATTTTCGAAGCCGACTCAAACATTTCCATGGCTTCTTTCCCCTTCTCCTGCATCATCAAGGAGTTACCTAGATTATACATGGCATCTGTTGATTGAGGATTTAGCTCCAAGGCTTTTCGATATTCCACCTCTGCTTTGACATACGTGCTATCCTGATAGAAACGATTTCCTCTACGCATGTAATTCCGGTCTGTCCGTTGTGCCCAGACCGTACAACATCCAAGTAAAAGCAGTAGTATGATTGATAATTTCTGTTTCATGATCTTCTATTTAAAAAGCCTGATATTTTTAAAAAGTGGATTCTTACGTTCAAGTATCAACATTTCCAAAACCAAGAGGATCAGAATGATCCATGTCAATGGTTGGAACTGTTCATCGAACTCCGTAAACACCTGACTCTCTACATCTTTCTTTGCCATTTTCCCAATCTCGTCGTTCAACAAGCGTTCTGCTGAATTCGTATTATCCACACGGATATACATACCATTACCTGCTTGAGCGATTTGTTGGCACATCATTTCGTTCAACTTGGTTATCACGACATTACCTTGTGCATCCTTACGGTACTGGTTCTCATTCGTCTCACTCGGGATAGGCGAGCCATCAGGCGATCCGATACCCAACACAAACACTTTCATACCCTTCTTAGCGGCTTCTTGTGCGGCCTCCAACGCTCCTCCTTCGTGATTTTCCCCATCTGTAATGATAATAATAGCTCTACCCACCTCTTCTTGCTGAGTAAAACTACGAGTTGCCAATGTAATGGCTCCTCCGATATCTGTTCCCTGAGTCGTAATCAAGGATGGGCTTATCGAGCTTAAAAACATCTTTGCCGAAACATAGTCGGTCGTGATAGGCAACTGTGTAAAAGCTTCTCCGGCAAATACAATCATACCAACCTTATCATTATCAAAAGTATCCACCAAACGGGATATCAACTTCTTAGCTTTCTCTAATCTGCTTGGGGCAACATCTTGCGCCAACATGGAATTCGAGATATCCAAGGCAATCATTGTCTCTACTCCACTCCGCTTTACAGTTTCCATCTTTGAACCGAACTGCGGACGAGCCAACAATATAATAATCAAAGCCAATGCCGACAGTAATAGCCAGAATTTCAATGAAGGACGTGTCCGTGAAACCGTAGGCATCAGATGCTCCAATAATGAAGGATCACCATATTTTCTCAAGTCCTGACGGCGACGATAGTTCCGATAGAAGAACAATCCTATCAGACATGGGATGATAATCAGCAGATATAAATAGTTCGGATTTGCAAATTGAAACATAATCTATTCTCCTTACGGTATTCTTTTTAATATGGTTTGACGTAACAAGATTTCCAGCAGGACACAGAAGAATGCGATCCATGCAAACAACTGGTATTCTTCCTCTCGTTTACTGAATTCTTTTACGTTCAACTTCGTTTTCTCCAATTTATCAATCTCCTCGTACACATCTTTCAACTTAGAGTTGCTGGTCGCACGGTAATACTGTCCACCTGTCACTCCTGCTATCTCCGACAAAGTCTTCTCATCAATCTCCACAGGCACATTGACATATTGAATACCTGAGTAAGTCTGGAGCGGATATGGAGCGGTTCCATTCGTGCCGACACCAATCGTATATACACGAATACCGAACTGTTTCGCTATATCTGCAGCCATTGATGGAGAGATGTCTCCTCTGTTATTACTACCATCAGTCAACAAGATGATGACCTTCGACTTTGCCTTGCTCTCCTTCAAACGACTGACAGCATTGGCGATACCCATACCGATAGCAGTACCATCTTCTATTAAACCACTTTGTGCGATATTCGCATTAATACTCTTAAAAAGGTTAAGCAATACAGCATGGTCAACCGTTAACGGACACTGGGTAAATGTCTCTCCCGCAAAGATAGTCAAACCAATATTATCGTTCTGACGACCATTAATAAACTCTGTAGCCACCTGCTTAGCAGCCTCCAGACGATTGGGCTTTAAGTCCTCGGCAAGCATACTGGTCGACACGTCGACCGCCAACATAATATCAATACCTTCTATCTCGGTGTTCTGCCAATTATTGGTCGACTGCGGACGAGCAAGCACCAAAATAAGCATAACCAAAGCTATGATTCGAAGGATAAAGGGCAAATGTAATAAATAAACCTTCCAACTTTTCGGCGCGTTCCGGTACATTCCTACCGTTGACACCTGCATCGTCGGTTCCGTCTTCTTCCGCCTAAAGATATACCACAAGATATAGGGTATCAGCAGAATCAATAGGAAGAGATAGGCTATATTTGCAAAAATCATGACGTTTCCTTTTAATGATTAAAACCAAACATTAGCAATGTTACGAATGATTAATCCTACCACCACAACAGCCAAAACAGCAATGGTGATTAAACTGATCAGCAAGGCCAAACGTGCCTTCGGAGAGCGTTTTTCAACAATTGTAATCTCTGTTGGCTCTGGTTTGGCATTCGGATCTGGCTCCTCTTTGGTCTCATTGATAAAGGCCACCGCATTCACCAGATTATAATCATTCTCATTCATCAATGGCGATAACTTGGCAAACTTCACCAAATCGGCTGTTTCGAAGAGTGATTTCAGGTCGGTTAAGGCTTTTTGTTCCTTGATTTCCATCAAATGATCAATAATCTCCGAAGAGGTCATCTCCATAGCATTGAACCCAAATCGTTCCTTCATATAATTACGTAACACCTCTGTAAGTTTCGTATAATACTCTTTTGGATTGTGCATCTGCAAAGACTTATCCGACTTGATAGTCTCAATATCTTTCAAGGCTTGCTCATGAGCAGGTAGCTTAGGTTCGACATGGATTCGACGGATAATCGGTTTATTATCCTTATATCGAACAAACAAGTAATAGCCTAAAGCGCCTAATGCGCAAAGGATAAGCAAGAGATAGACAATCCACTTAATATCCCCCCACTGAAGTGGTACCTTCCGGATATCTTTCGGCCCAAAGAACTGATCTGGATGCAAGGTGTCCACAGGAATGGAATATACCTTTAAAGCCAATGCCTTCGAGCGATAAGCCTCATCATTCACCAACACCTCAAACGGTGGCAGGTAATACAAGGCAGAATCGAATGAAGTGATGGTATACTCTTCCTTGATCAACATCCGTTTACCATCGTTCAACAGCTGAGTATCTGGTTTCGCAATGTCCAGAATCTCAACTCCAGGTACAATAGTATCGGAAAGTAACGGTAGTTGGAGCCTTTGATTGGCATCCATGCTGACCTCCAACTTAATCTTTGCCTGTTCTCCAATGAGAAGCTGCAAGGAATCGATGGTGGCATCAACAGTTACCTGAGCCTGCAATGGGGTTAATATCAACAACATCCACAGGCATGCTCCAAACTTCCGACCAATTATATTAATTATTCTATTTTTCATCATATCAACTACGTTTAGCAAACAGGTTCATCAGAGCCTTGACATAATCCTGATCTGTCCGAACTGATACAGCATCCACATTACTCTTAGTGAAAGTATCTTTCAGTTTATTCTCTTGACTCTTCCACCATGCTTGATGTGCTTTTCGTAACGATTTCGAAGAAGTATCTATCCATAGCTCTTCTCCTGTTTCCGCATCATGTACCTTCATCAAACCGATATTCGGCAAATCAGCTACTCGTCGATCATATACCTGAATAGCCACGACATCATGCTTTCGATTGGCAATGGTCAATGCATCTTTATAGTCATCTTCCTCAATGAAATCGCTTAATAAGAACGTTGTACAACGTTTTTTAATAGCGTTAGTCAGATATTCAAGAGCCATCTTTATATCCGTATGCTTGCTCTCTGCCTTAAAATCCAGTAACTCGCGGATGATATAAAGGATATGCTTTCTACCTTTCTTGGGAGGGATAAATTTCTCGATGCGGTCAGAAAAGAAAATAACTCCAATCTTATCATTGTTTTGGATAGCCGAGAATGCCAGAGTAGCAGCAATCTCCGTAACCATTTCTTTCTTCAATTGCTTTGTCGTACCGAAATCCAAACTGTTTGAGACATCAATGAGCAACATTACAGTCAGTTCACGTTCCTCCTCGTATATCTTAACGTAAGGACGGTTATACCGAGCTGTCACATTCCAGTCGATGTCACGAACATCATCCCCAAACTGATACTCCCTGACTTCGGCAAACGACATTCCCCTACCTTTGAAGGCTGAATGATACTGCCCGGCAAAGATATTGCTAGAAAGTCCCCGTGTCTTGATTTCAATCTGACGGACTCGTTTTAACAATTCACTTGTTTCCATACTATACGATACGGATTAAGGTACCTCAACCTTATTCAAGATCTTACTGATGATTTCATCGGAAGTCGTGTTACTTGCCTCTGCCTCGTAAGTCAGTCCAATACGATGACGTAATACATCGTGTGCAACCGCACGGACATCTTCTGGAATAACATATCCACGACGTTTGATAAATGCATAACTGCGAGCAGCTAAGGCCAGATTGATGGAAGCACGTGGGGAACCACCAAATCCAATCAGGTCTTTCAATTCTGACAAACCATATTTGTCCGGATAGCGTGTAGCAAAGACGATATCAGCAATGTATTGCTCAATCTTCTCATCCAAATAAACCTCACGTACAACTTTCTGCGCGTTCATGATATCCTCGGCACGTACAATCGGGTTCACATCAAACGACTGTCCACTGATATTCATGCGGATAATCTTCTTCTCTTCTTCCAAACGTGGATAGTCAATAACCACTTTCAACATAAAACGGTCGACTTGTGCTTCCGGAAGCGGATAAGTACCTTCTTGCTCAATCGGGTTCTGTGTTGCCATTACCAGGAATGGTTGAGGTAACGCAAATGTTTCCTTGCTCAACGTAACCTGACGCTCCTGCATAGCCTCGAGCAACGCACTCTGAACCTTTGCCGGAGCACGGTTGATTTCATCTGCCAACACGAAATTGGCGAAAATCGGACCTTTATTTGGCAAGAATGTCTCGTCTTTCTGACTATAAATCATAGTACCGATCACATCGGCAGGCAACAAGTCAGGAGTAAACTGTATACGACTATATTTTGCATCGATTAATGAAGCCAAAGTCTTGATGGCCAAGGTCTTTGCTAATCCAGGGACACCTTCCAACAAGATATGTCCATCCGAAAGAAGACCTATCAATAATGATTCTACTAAATGTTTTTGACCAACGATCACTTGGTCCATACCTGTCATCAAATTGGTGACAAATGCACTTTCTCTTTCTATTCGTTCATTCAATGCACGAATGTCAATTGCTTCAGCCATAGTTATTTATCTTTAATTATTATTATTCAATTTCACATTCCCCAAAATCATCCTCATGCCCCTTGGAAAACAAGTCCAAAATTACAGCATTTAATCAACAGTGACAATTTATTTTTATTAAAAAATACAAGTAAATTCCGCGTTTTAAGGCTAATAGGCTAAAGAAATTTAAAAAGCAGTAAAAAACAAAAGCGAAACGCCTGGAAAACGCTTCGCTTTTGAATTATAATCGAATTATATTCACCTACTCTACTGGCGCTAACTCTGGTACACGAATGACCATACCAGGAACTACCCTGTTTACATTTGGTAAAATATCCTTATTATACTTAGCAATATAAGGCCATAAACGGCGGTTTTGATAGAAATTGGCCGCTACACGTGCCAACGTCTCTCCCTCTTTTAAGGTATACGTAGCTTTCAATCCCGTAATCCGATACTCTAATGTATCTGCAATCGTCTCCTTTACTACATTTGTCTTTAATGAAGAGGTCGTAGACTGAGGAGAAGCTGGTATTACAGGCTTCGGAGTTTCTACTGTTTGGGGAGCTGTCGTTTCTACTTTGACCGGCTCTGGCTGAGATGGATTAACTTCTGCTGACATTTCCTGCTTAACCGTATCGGTTGGTGCAGGTGAAACTGTTGTTTTCTCTGGTACATATATTTCATATGGTTCTTCTTTGACCTTTTTAGGTACAAGTAACCATACAATCAAACCGATAATCAAAAGGGCACAAAGAATACCAATTATCCAACCCCATGGCGTTTTCTTCTTTTTCTGCATAAGAGTAACCGGCTCTGGAGGTATTGATACAGGATCTTCCTTGACTGAAGGCTCTGGATTTAGCTCTAGCATCGATTCCTCTTTGGTTTCTGTTATTTTGGATTTTTCCACAGGTTCCTCTACTACAGGTTCTTCCTTGGTTTCTGCTTCTATCGGCTCATTAACCAAAACCTCTTCTACAACAGGTTCAGGAGTTTCCGGTTCCTCCTCTATCGCTGTTTCAGGAACAACAGGTTCTTCAGTAAAGGGCTGCTCCGGTTCTGGAATAGATTCCTCTTTTGAAGGCTCTGGGACAGAACCTACGAGAGGTAAAACCTCTTCAACAGGGGTTATAGGCTCTTCTAATTCTACCTCGATATCTTTTTCTATATCATCTGGGACATCATCAAACTGAACTCCTTCATTGAGGATGACTGGATCAAAATGTGCAAAAGGTTTGTTAATCAACTCTTTTAATTTGTTCTCAGGAGTAAACGTAATCTTACGATGACCTTGTATCTCGAATCGCTCACCCGTCGAAACATTGACGCTGACACGTGGACTCACTTCTGTCAACTTAAATGTACCCAAACCTTTAATCTTAGCGTACTTTTCCTTTTTCAACGCCTCTAAAATGACGTCAAACATATCCCGAATAAACTGATCCGCCTTTTTTCGGGAAATCTTACAATCATCGGCAACCATTGCCGCAAGGTCCTGCAAAGAAACTTTTTCGTTCATGGCGCAATGATTTTATTTCACTTCTTCTTTTACAGATGAACTCGGCTTAAAACCGACAACCAACTTAGGAGGAATAAGCAACCGCTGATGTGAAACAGGATTTACTGAAATCCGTTCCATCTTCTTCTTGACTTCGAAAGAGCCGAATCCGCTTATAACCACACTATTCCCATCCTGTAACTGATCCACCATCGAATGAAGTACAGATTCAACCAACCTGGAAGTAGCATCCAACTCGTTTCCACTCCGTTGAGAGAGTTTTAAGAGAAAATCCTTATTATTCAAAGCTTCTGATTTTTAAATTGGTTGCAAAATACAAATTAAACAAAAGAAAAACAAATATTTCTTGTTAAAAAGTTGAATCATTGTATTTTACCAAACAAATCATAGTCGTCCGATTCAACGATTGTCACTGGATAGAACTGACCTATCTCCAATGTGCCGTCGGACGTAGGAATAAGTACTTCTGGGTCTACTTCC
>CAMVLL010000023.1 GCA_947168315.1 uncultured Bacteroidota bacterium
TACCACGTTTGGTGGTGATCAGGATGACACCGTTCGCAGCCTTAGATCCGTAGATAGCGGCTGATGCAGCATCCTTCAGGATGGATATAGACTCGATATCATTCGGGTCCAACTGGTCGATAGTACCGGTCTCGATACCGTCAATCAGGATGTATGGGTCAGAGTTGTTCAAGGTACCCTTACCACGGATTTGGAAAGAGGCACCGTCACCAGGCTTACCGGAAGCGGTCAGGGCTGTAACACCAGGAGCCAGACCTTGGATGGCTGCGGAAACGGTGGTTATAGGACGGTCGGCCAGTTCTTTCTCAGACACTGCAGCGACAGCACCCGTCAAGTTAACCTTAGCCTGTGTACCGTAACCTACGACTACGACCTCATCGATCATCTCAGAGCTTTCGATTAATCTGACGTTAATCGTGGTTTGATTTCCAACAGGAATTTCCTGTGTGTTGTATCCAATGTAGGAGAACACGAGTGTTGCGTTAGGAGAAACAGAAAGAGAGTAGTTACCATCCAAGTCGGTAATCATACCCTGTGTCGTTCCCTTTACGGTAACGTTAACACCAATAAGCGGTTGTCCGGTCTGATCGACAACATTTCCGGACACCGTCTTTTGTTGCGCAAATGCTACACTTGCGAACAAAACGAACGAAATTAGAGCCAATGCTCTACTAAAAACCTTACTCATTGTAGATAAAAATTAAGATAATAATTGTTTTTTTAAAAGTTAATCGAACGCCAATATATGTAGTGAAAGCATATCAGCGTAATAGGAGTAAAACTGTGTCCATAGGCATTCTTGATTTGTTTTTCAATTAATATTAGATTATAGATAGTGTGTTAAATATTTTTTAATAGTATAAAAATATATACAATCTATCATAAAACTGAACAAATCAAGTAAAAATTATAAAAATTTATAGATAAAAATATTTGAATTGAAAATTACTGCAATTTTATTAAAATATATTAAATGAAAGAAAAGTTACATTTTTGTGTATTAGCGAATTATTGTATATTTTGTATGTACATAAAAAAGAATACTCCAGTACAAATCATGGCAATTCCGATAATTGCATAGATTAATCTGGCCTTTCTTCTTCCAGTGTTCTTTACAACAAACTGGGAGTTTTGAGCTGTAAAGAACCAGTTCCAGTTAAAAATAGCGGATAGTAAGGCGATGAGACCTCCTATAACGAAAATGGCCTGTATGAGATAGTGCATTCCCATTAGACTTCTGGTTCAAATGAAACGGTGCGACTTCCATCAGTATCTTCTGTGATATCAACGCGGACAGCATCTCCTGGCAATAAATCTTCAATCAGCTCTGGCCATTCGATGAAGCAAAGGGCACCGCTGTAGAAGTAATCCTCATATCCCATATCAAAAACTTCTTCCAATTTCTTTATCCGATAGAAATCGAAGTGATAGATTAAAGCACAGGTTTCTTCCGCACGATACTCATTGACAATCGCGAAAGTTGGTGAGTTTATCACGTCTTTTACACCTAATTCCTCACATATAGCCTTGATGAAAGTAGTCTTACCGGCACCCATCTTTCCGTAAAAGGCAAAGACACAACTGTCACCCATAGCCTCAACAAACTGTCGGGCAGCTTTACGAATCGTTTCTAATGATTGAATTTTAATTTCCATTTTGTTTCTTATTTCTGCAAATATAGATGCTTTTCACCATTTTACAAAATGCATACATCAAAATTGAAAAGAAGATAATGGTCGCTCCAGATGGTATTTGTAATTGATAAGAGATAATCAATCCTACAAGGCAACTGATAAAGCCGAAGAAGATAGACAATAATATCATGTTTTTAAACCGATTGGTAAATAAGTTGGCTGTAACAGCTGGTAATGTCAATAGAGAGATCACAAGGACAATACCGACCATCCTTAGACTGGCTACGATTGTCAGAGCAATAAAGAACATCATCAAGTACTCGATGACAACGACGGGTTGGCGCTGGGAACGAGCAAAATCTCGATCGAATGCTATCTCAACCATTGTATGAAAACAACAAAAAAAGAGCACAATTAATAGAATAGATATGACTGCCAATGCTAGTATATCTTCGATGGTAATCATGAGAATATTACCAAAGAGGTAAGACGATAAATCGGGTGTCGCTCCTGGGGTGAGATAGCTGAATATAATTCCGACGGCCATGCCAAAAGTCCAGAAAATGGCAATTGCAGAGTCTTCCCGCATGTCTTTTTGTTTGCTCAACCATTCTACACCGAAAGCTGAAAGAACAGAGAAGATTCCTGCACAAAGGATAGGCGAGATTCCGGTAAATAATCCGATACCGATGCCACCAAAAGATGCATGAGTGATTCCACCACTAATGAAAACCAATCGACGAGTGACAATATATGTCCCGATGATGCCACAAGCGATACTGGCAAAGAGGCATCCCCAGAGGGCATGTTGGATGAAAGTATATTGTAATAGGTCGAATAATTCCATTATTACTTGTGTGTTTGTTCTTTAATGAGCATATATAGTTCGTCTTTCAGTTGATCGGGGAATTGGATACCTCTCAGTTCAAGGCTTCTGTTCCAGGCAGGAACTTCTTCTTCGCGGCAGGTGTACATCACTTCGCTGAAAGCTTCCACTTCCTCATCGGTATAACTGTCTGCTGGACGCCCTTTGAAACGATCGAGTTCTTCATCGTCAAAATAGATGATTTCTGTATTTGTTTTTTGAAGGATACAATCCAGCTCACAGCTTTCTGATCCCGGTGTGGTATTACAAGCATCACACTCTTCGTTTTTGATGACGATACTGGGTTCTTCAGAAAGCTCTCCTTTAGCTATTTTCTGATTAATTCGACGATTGTGGATACTACCAGCCACCATGGCCAAGATAAACACACCGAGAAGAAGGGCAATGAGTACGAGCATATTATTTCTCCTTTATAATAAAACCAGCTTTCCGTAAGTCATCCCAATAGTGAGGATAGGATTTAGAAACTACTTCCGGATGATTAATTCTCAAATTTGGAATTACTAAACTAGCAGGAGCAAAAGCCATAGCCATCCGGTGATCTTCATAGGTCTCGATAGGCTCAAGGCTGGCTTCACATCGTTCGCCTTCCCAAAAGAGAATAGAGTTTGCCTCTTCCTTTAACAAGTAACCTAATTTTTTCATCTCAATAATCAAAGCGGCAATGCGGTCTGTTTCCTTAATTTTCAAACTCTGAAGTCCGGTGAATCGGAAAGGAATATTCAACATGCTACATGTCACGACTAAAGTCTGTGCTAAGTCGGGTTGATTTACGAAATCGTATTCAAGAAGAGTAGGTGAGGACTGTATTTTCTGGATAGAGATACTCTTGTCAGGATGAAAAGTGGTAAATACTCCTAATTTCTCAAAGATCCATGCCACCTCACTATCGCCTTGATAACTATGTTTATATAGTCCAGGTAGTTTAATTTCTGTTTCGGAAGATGAGGAAAGAGCGACTATCTCATACCAGTATGAAGCCGCACTCCAGTCGTTCTCTACAATAAAATGGATATCTTGGTAAGGTGATGGACTAACAATAATCAAGTTCTCACCGATCCACTCGGTGCTCGCCCCATATTCTCGCATAATCTCCATGGTCATTTGAATATATGGTCGTGAGACTACGTTTCCTGTCAGCTTGATAGTCAGTCCTTTGGGCAAATATGGAGCAATCATCAACAGGGCAGATACATATTGTGAACTGACATTCCCGGGAAGTTGAATGACATCTTTCCATGTTTCTCGTGATTGCCCTATGATGCGAAGAGGCGGGTATCCTTCTCTCTTCATATATTCGATATGAGCTCCTAATGTGTTTAAAGCATCCACTAAAACTTCTATTGGGCGATGTTGCATGCGTTCCGTCCCCGTAATAATGTGAGTTTCATTTTGGATGGAAAGAAATGCTGTTAAAAATCGCATGGCTGTTCCTGCTGCCTGAATGTCAATTGTTTCGGGCATCTCTCTCAAAGCATGTATCATTACATTCGTGTCATCACAATCAGAAAGATTGGAAGGAGTATTCACGCCATGACTAAGTGAGTGAATAATTAAAGCCCTGTTACTGATGCTTTTAGAGGCAGGAAGTTGGATCGTACTTTGTATTTTGGATGGAGCAGATATTTCGTATAACATAATTCTAAAAATGATGAGACAAATATACGAAAAGAAATAAGAATGTATATGTTTGAAAATGTTTTTTTGAAATCATAGTTTATTGATTCCTGTAAGTATAGCTGTTTCTGAAACAAATTATCGGCTGCATTTAAATGCAGCCGATACTATTAAAAACACATTTTATTATATTTAATAACCTTTGTATGTTGGCATTATTGATTAACCACCGAGACGTTCAGATTACCAGTATCCGTAGTAGTAAATCTCAACGACGTAGTGTCGGCAGCACGGGCAGTCAAAGTCAACAACTTATATTGTGTCTTATTCTCATCAGTAAATTGACCACCACAATATACATTGTTTTTAGTCAACGAAGTATGACTTGTAATATTCAAGGTCCCCATCAGGTTTTGGAAACAATATAACTGTTGCAATCCCGTACATGTATTGAAATTAGTGATTTCAGTTAAATAGTTCATTGAGCAATCCAAATAGGTTAAAGCATTACAATTATTGACATTAAGTGTCTTCAGGGCATTATTCGCACAATTTAAAAAGGTCAAATCCTTATTACTACCTAAACTTAACCAAGTTAATGAAGAATGACCAACAATAAGCAAAGACTCAAACTTATTATCACCCGCAGCTAATTCTTTCAGTGCCGTACAACTAGAGATATCCAACGAAGTCAATTTATTGGAGTTGCATTCCAAGTTTTGCAAATTTGGATTGTTTGAGACATTCAACGAAATCAGCTTATTGCCGTAGCAATTCAGTTTTTTCAATTCTGAATTATTTGAGACATCTAGCGAAGTCAACTGATTACCATTGCAAGATAACTGAGTCAATAATGTATTGTTTGAGACATCCAGCGAAGTCAGTTTATTGACTGAACAATTCAAAATCTTTAACGGATTGTTCGAGACATCCAACGTGTAAAGCTGGTTCCAGTAGCAATTTAACTCTGTCAAAGCCCTGTTGTTTGAGACATCCAGCGAAGAAAGCTGGTTGTAGCCGCATGACAATATCTCCAATAACGTATTGTTCGAAACATCCAAAGATGTTAATTGATCGTTCTCACAACTCAATTCTTGTAATGCCTTATTGCTCGAGACATCCAACGAAAACAATGATGTGTTGTTGCAATTCAGTTTTTTCAATGCCGGATTATTCGATACATCGAGCGAAGTTATAGTACTTTTGTCACAGCTCAATTCTTCCAGATTTCTAAAGAAACCAATCTCATCACTAATCTTCGAATCTGTTGTATTTGAAAGATTTAACTTGGTCACCTGCATAATCCTTTCTTGGTTAGTAAGAACATTTACTCCATTGCTTCCCGCAATGTCACTAAGTCCGGCTGCTGAAATGAGTTGGGCATTTTTAATGTATGAGGAGTATGTAACACCTGCATCTATAAAATAAGCCTTTCCAGCCTCGAAGTTCATTCCTGTAAAGGTGACTTCTTGTGCGTTACCTAAATCGGAATTGGTGATTATTGTCAATGATTCCCCGCTCAAATTGGTCGGAGGAATCATCAAGTATAGCATTAAATCTTCTCCAGAAGATATAAAATCTGTTCCCAGGTCTGTATTGATGGATTTCGAAAGGACTTCAGCCGTATAAACTGGGTTTGTCCCCGAAAGATCAAGGTTTCCCTTTATCTCGAATACTGGATACTTTGCCTTCAACGAAAAGTATCGCACATGTTTGTTAGCGCCAACATTAACCCTTATTTTCAAGATGGCGGAAAGGCGTTGCATTGTGAATTTCACCGCACCGTCTTTTGGTTGGATGGCACCTGTGGCAAGAAAATCGTAATCCATGAAGTTAGTCTGTGTCTGACCCGTATAGTCGATGACGATGTGCTTAATGTCCGTTTTCTGATTTTTTGTGTTGATGGGGAAAAATGCCGCATATTTGGAGCTTGTTTTCAAGGCCCAGTCACCGCCGTTGAATACTGCCGTATTCTTCTGGGCGTTTTCCGATTGAATTGGGAAATATAACGGGGTACCTGACATAGGTACTACGCCAATGGCATCATTCTCTTGCCAAACGAACTTCAGTTCCGTCCCGTCATCAATGAATCTCGATCGAGTCGTTGCATCAGCGATCTCAATATCGGGAACCGTCATACTAATATAGTCAACAGCATTACTTTCCGCAGAAGTAACCTCAGTCTGGGGCGCAAATACATCATCTGAACAGCCTGTCAACACTGCAAGAACGCATAGTAGTAATAGATGTTTGATCGTTTTCATATAATTATCTTATTTTGTGCATAACTATTTGATTTGCAATTTAGTAAAAAATGTAATTGTTATTTTTTTCTGTATGTTAAAATATATTAAATAGATTTTTCTCATAGTATATTATAAATTTATATTTTGAAAGATAAAGGGTTTTAGGCAATGGCTTAGTCTATCTAAAGGTTTAAAATAGTAGAGCTTTTGATGATTATCAGGGAAAAAACATTAATTTTACCAGCAAATATGATAGTATGGAAGGACGACGTGATATTTTTCAGCGAACAGAACGGTTATTGGGATCTACTTGTATGGAACGCCTAAAAGATATTCGTGTCATCGTATTCGGTGTTGGTGGCGTTGGTAGTTGGTGCGTGGAGAGTCTGGTACGATCGGGCGTGGGACATATCACCATTGTTGACTGCGACAAGGTGAGTGAGACAAATATTAATCGACAACTGATGGCTACAACGTTGACAGTTGGGCAATCCAAAGTGGAAGTACTTCGGAAACGGATGCTCGACATTAATCCGGAATTGGATATATGTGCGAAGGAAGCTTTGTACACTGAAGAAACAACAGATTCATTCCATCTCAATGAATATGATTATATTATTGATGCCATTGACAGCCTAAAAGACAAGGCTAGTCTGATTCTCAAGGCAACGGAAACGGATGCCGTTTTATTTTCCTCCATGGGGGCAGCTTTGAAGATAGACCCTAGCCGTATTCACGTTACAGAATTTTGGAAAGTGAATGGCTGCCCTTTGGGAGCTGCCTTGCGACGAAAGTTCAAACGTACCAAACGCTTCCCGAAGAAAAAGTTCCTATGTGTGTATAGTGATGAATTATTGGATAATCAAGCCGTTGTTGTTGATGAGGAAGTCTCATCATTCTATCAAAAGGCTCAAGTAAACGGTACTATTGCGCATATCACGGCCATCTTTGGATTTACATTGGCAGGTCTGGTTATCCAGGATCTTTGTCGTTCCTAAATCATTTCCTTCCATCAATGCCCCACATCATTTTGTTGCGAAGCGTATGGAAAAAGTGTTGTCCCTCTCGCTTTACAAGTTTGATCGTATATGGAGCCTTGTGAATGATAAGTCGGCTTCCTTGCTTACAGGTTTCGCTTCGTCCGTCGATGGATACGAGAAAATTATGGCTTCGGCTTTCGATGTCCAATGTAATCTCACAGTCATCTTTCAGTACGATTGGTCGCATGTTCAAACTGTGTGGAGCGACAGGAGTGATGGCGATGGTATTGGTTTGTGGCATAATGATAGGCCCACCAACACTTAGCGAATAAGCCGTCGATCCAGTTGGAGTTGCGATAATCAATCCATCGGCTTGATAAGTGCTAAGATAAGTTCCATTGACAGTCGTATGTATAGCAATCATAGAGGAACTGTCTCTTTTCAAGACGGATACCTCGTTTAAACCATAAGGGTATCCCTTTAAGGGTTGATCCGGACATTCTACTTGCAACAAACTTCTTTCTTCGATAGTATAGTTTCCTTTGAAAATATCGTCGATGGCATCTTTCATCTCTTTCGGAGAAGTCTCGGCCAAAAAGCCTAATCGTCCGGTATTGATGGCTAAGATTGGAATGTTTTTTGCTCCGACGCTACTGGCAGCATGAAGGAAAGTTCCATCTCCACCAATGCTCAGCACAATATCTGCATCGAAATTGTCGGCTTCGAAAGTGCCGTCAATCGAATGTTGTATGCCGATAATTTTGCTCAAGTATTGATAATAATCCTGTGAGATCAAGATACGAGCACCTTTGGTCTTCAAAATAGAAAGCAAAAGGTCGATGTAGGCAGATTTCTTCTCTTGGAAACTATTGCCAAACAATGCGAAAGTAATTATTTCCTGTCCCATGCGTTGAAATGTTAAGGTCACAAAGGTAATCGAATTTACATTTATCACAAAATAATTCAATAATCTTCGCAATAATTAAAAGAATAGTATAATAAAGTTGTTATTTATAAAGATAAATGATTAAATTTGCGTACAAAGTGTTTGTTTTACACTTTATCTCGTTAATCCTTAAAAATATAATATGAAAAGTGGGTTTTATTCTTTGTTGATCTTTTTGTGTGGGTTGTTATGGACTGGTTGTTCTAAGAAAGAATACCGGTTCCAAGTAAGAGAAAATGTTCCATTGGATTCTATTCGATTGAGTGATCCGTGTATCTTAGCAGATGCTGCTACACAAATGTACTATATGACAGGTACAGGTGGTATGATGTGGAAGAGTAAGGATTTGGCGCGTTGGAGCGGTCCATATAAAGTGACGGAGACGGATCCTGAATCGTGGATGGGACCAAACCCAATGATTTGGGCTGCTGAGTTACATCCTTATAAAGGGAAATATTATTATTTTGCTACTTTTACTAACCGTGCGGTAAAGATTGATACGGTTCGTGGAAACGTGATTGAACGTCGTGCCAGTCATGTGCTGGTGAGTGACAAGCCAGATGGACCGTATGTACCGATGGCGGACCCGATGTATTTGCCTGCTGATAAACCGACATTGGATGGTACGTTCTGGGTAGACACCGATGGCAAGCCGTACATGGTTTATTGTGGTGAATGGTTACAGAACTGGAATGGTACTATTGAAAAGATAGAGTTAAAGCCGGACTTAAGTGGTCCTGTTGGTGAAGGGAAAGTCCTTTTCCGTGCCAGTGACTCTCCTTGGAGTAGGGAATCGGTGAGAGATGCTTCCTTGAAACCGAACAAGGTTACTGATGGGCCGTATTTGTTCCGAACAGGAACCGGTCGTCTTGGTATGATTTGGACAAGTTGGATCTTTAATGATTATACACAAGGTGTCGCATATTCTGAAAGTGGTACGCTGGATGGGCCATGGATTCATGAACAATACCCGATTACTCCGCCGAACCATGGTCATGGTATGCTCTTTAAGACGTTGGAAGGAAAGTGGTTGATGTCAGTTCATAGTCATCGTGTTGTGAAAGGACGTACCATTCGTATCCCAAGACTTTACGAAGTGGATTTGTCAGGTGACAAATTGGTTGTAGGTGATCTCTATGAACCAGAACCAACACCAAAGAAAGAGATGAATGCTTACCTGTTCTCTTTCTTTACTGATCGTACGCATAGCCTTTATTTAGCAACCAGTCGTGACGGATACGACTTTAAGGTTGTGAACAATGGGAAGCCAGTCATTGCCGGTGATACTATCGCAGCTCAGTTTGGTATTCGTGATCCGCATATCTATCGTGGTCCAGATGGTGCGTTCTATATTGCAATGACCGACTTATACGTGGGTGGTAAACGTGCTGGTGTCCGTACAACAGAATGGGATCGTCCGGGTGAACTGTATGACTGGGGTAATAACCGTGGTCTGGTTTTGATGAAATCATACGACTTGATAAACTGGACTCATCGTGAAGTGTTCCTTGATCAAGCATTCCCAGCAGAGTTCGGTAACATAGGATGTGCATGGGCTCCTGAAATTATTTATGATCCCGTAGCAAAACAGATGATGGTTTATTTCACAATGCGTGTAGGACATGGATTGACAAAGTTGTATTACGCATATGCTGATGCGAACTTCACTCGTTTCTCTTCTGTTCCTAAACTGTTGTTTGAGTATCCTAAGAGTACGGTACAAGTTTTGGATGCTGACATCACGCCGTTGCCTGATGGCCGTTATGTGATGATGTATGTAGCGCAAGAAGGAAAGAGTGGCATCCGAATGGCTGTTTCTGATAGCCTGACATCGGGCTATAAGTTCCAAGACGGATTTGTGGATTTTGAACCGAAAGCATGCGAGGCTCCGAATGTTTGGAAGCGCATTGGGGAGGATAAATGGGTGTTGATGTATGATGTGTTTAGTATTCGTCCAAATAATTTCGGCTTTGCTGAAACAAGTGATTTCAAGACATTCGAGAATCTGGGACACTTTAATGATGGAAAGATGAAGTTGGACTTCAAGGCTTCTCCAAAGCATGGCGCAATCATTCAGATTACTACTGAAGAAGCTGAACGATTGGAGAACTACTGGAAAAACCGTTAAATCAACATAACATGAGAATTAGAAGCATTTTACTTGGCTTTGCCTTATGTGTGACTGTTTCAACTTTTGGACAAAATTCTTCGATGAAGGAACAGCAGATGTTACAGAAGGCAAAGGATCTCATCTCGAAGATGACTTTACAAGAGAAAGTCAGTCAGATGATGAACGAGGCCGCAGGAATAGAGCGACTGGGTATTAAACCTTATGATTGGTGGAGCGAGGCTTTGCATGGTGTTGCCCGCAATGGTCGGGCTACGATGTTTCCCGAGCCTATCGGTTTGGGAGCAACCTTTGACCCCGAGCTTATACATGAGATTGGAGAAGCCATCTCTTGGGAAGCTCGTGCCAAATATATTGCATCCCAACGTATTCAGAACTATAATCGTTATGCAGGCCTGACTTTCTGGTCGCCCAATGTAAATATCTTCCGTGACCCACGTTGGGGACGTGGTATGGAGACGTACGGTGAAGATCCGTTCTTGACGGGAACTTTGGGTACTGCTTTTGTGAAAGGGTTGCAAGGAGATGATCCTTTCTACCTTCGTGTAGGTGCTTGTGGAAAGCATTATGCAGTACACTCTGGTCCGGAAGGCGATCGTCACTCCTTTGATGCGTATCCATCTAAGCGTGATCTTTATGAAACTTACTTACCGGCTTTCAAGATGCTGGTTCAAGAAGGAAAGGTCGAGTCGATTATGGGTGCTTATAACCGCGTCTATGGTGAAAGTGCATCAGGAAGTAAATTGCTTCTAACTGATATTTTACGAAATGAATGGGGATTCAAGGGTCATGTGTTGTCCGACTGTGGAGCTGTAACTGATATTTTAAACGGTCATCATATTGCAAAAACGGCTGCCGAGGCAGCGGCTATCAGTGTGAAAAGTGGCTTGAGTCTGGAATGTGGCTCTACTTTTCATGCACTTCCTGAAGCTGTCAAGCAAGGTTTGCTGACTGAGGCCGAGATTGATGCGGCATTGGTTCCGTTGATGATGACACGTCTAAAATTAGGTATCATAGGGACGGACCCAGAATGTCCTTATAACGAAGTACCGGAGTCTGTTGTGGGATGTCAGAAGCATATTGATATTGCTTATAAGGCGGCAGTTGAGAGTATGGTCTTGTTGAAAAACGACAATGTGCTGCCGTTGAAGAAAGATATGAAAGAATTATACGTGATTGGTCCGGCAGCAACCGATGTGTTCTATCAGATGGGTAATTATTATGGTGTGACTGATCGTGCCAGCACTTATCTACAAGGTATCATCTCAAAGATCAGTAATGGAACGACTACCAACTATCGACAGGGTTTCTTGCAGACAACGGGTAATGTGAACCCATTTGATTGGGGCTTGGGTGAGGCTCGTGGAACGGAATATGCGATTGTCTTTGTAGGTAATTCCGGAAATACAGAAGGTGAGGAAGGAGATGCCATCTCTTCTCCTGAAAAAGGTGATCGTGCTGACATTAAATTGCCTGAAAGTCAGATGGATTATCTTCGACAACTAGGTAAAAATCGTAAGAATAAGGTCATCACTATTGTTACGGGTGGCAGCCCAGTTGAGATGCAAGAAATAGTGGAACTATCGGATGTCGTTATCATGGCATGGTATCCTGGACAAGAAGGTGGTTGGGCTCTTGGTGATTTGCTCTTTGGTGATGCAAACTTCAGTGGTCGCTTGCCGATGACTTTCCCGAAGTCGGTTACAGCCTTACCTGACTATAAGGACTACTCTATGCAGGGACGTACCTATAAATATATGAAGGACAATATCATGTTCCCGTTCGGTTATGGTCTGACGTACGGAAAGGTACTCTATCAGAATGTATCTATTCTGAACGATATCAAGAAGTATAAAGGAAAAGAACCGTTGGAACTGCAAGTGGAATTGAAGAATGACAGTGATAAGGAGATTACAGAGATTGCACAAGTCTATGTATCTGCACCGGATGCTGGTATCACATCTCCAATCGAATCTTTAATAGCGTTCAAACGCGTAAGTTTACGTCCTAATGAAGCACAGGTAGTTCGTTTCAGTATTGCGCCTGAAAAACTGCAGATGGTACAGGAGGATGGTTCGCTGAAATTATTGAAGGGTAACTATCGTATCACCGTTGCTGGAGCGGCACCAGGTAATCGTACGACTGAGTTAGGCGTGAGCAGTTGCTCATCAGAAATTAGAATTAAATAATCAAAATAAAGAATTGAGAAAATGAAAACGTTGGTTTCGAAAATTAGCTTAGGTCTAAGCTTGTTGGTTGCAGTCTTTTTTGCAGCTTGTTCTGACAATTATCCCAAGATTGCGGGTGAGATTTGCCCAGGTGAGATTTGGCCGGACACTAATGGTGAGCATATCAATGCACATGGTGGTGGCTTGATGTATTATGACGGTACGTATTACTGGTTTGGTGAGAACAAAGGTGAGCGCTCAAGTGCCGCTTTGGTTGGCGTGATGTGCTATTCTTCAAAGAACCTGAAGGATTGGAAGAACGAAGGTGTTGCTTTGGCCGTTTCTGAGGATCCTGAAAGTGAAATTACTAAAGGTTGTGTTTTGGAGCGTCCAAAGGTAATTTATAATGAAAAGACAAAGAAATTTGTTATGTGGTTCCATTTGGAACTGAAAGGTAAGGGTTACAGTGCAGCTCGCTCAGGTGTAGCTGTCAGCGATAGTCCTACAGGCCCATACACTTATCTCCGTTCATCAAGAGTGAATCCTGGGATTTTGCCATGCGACATGACAGAGGCTGATAAGGCTGTGATGGATACTTTGAATCCACAGAACTATGAAAAGTGGTGGACAGACTCATGGACAGATGCTGTGAAGAAAGGTTTGATCTTGAAACGTGACCTTGAAGGAGGTCAAATGGCAAGAGATATGCAGTTGTTCGTGGACGATGATGGTAAGGCTTATCATATCTATGCTTCGGAAGAGAACCTTACTCTGAATATTGCCGAACTGAGTGAAGATTATCAGTCACACTCAGGTAAGTATGTTCGAGTAGCACCAACAGGTCATAATGAGGCACCGGCAATCTTCAAGCGTAACGGGAAATATTGGATGATTACTTCTGGCTGTACAGGATGGGATCCAAACGAGGCTCGTATGTTCTCGGCCGACAATATCTTCGGACCATGGACACAACATCCGAACCCATGTGTTGGTCCGAACAAGGACTTGACTTTCGGTGGACAGAGTACTTATGTTCTGAAAGTACAAGGCTTGGATGATGCATATATCTTTATGGCTGATATTTGGCGCCCGAAACATCCGATTGATGCACGTTATATCTGGTTGCCGATTCAGTTTAAGGAAGATGGTACCCCTGTAGTAGAATGGATGGACAGTTGGACATTGGACTATTGGAAAAATAAAAAATAAGCACATATGAAGTTAAATCATATTCTATCAGCAGCAGCATTTTCATTGATGCTGCTGCTTAGTTCTTGTGGAGGCAAAAGAACAAAGGCTTATTTGTTTACCTATTTCTTAGGAAACGCAATTGAAGAGGAAGCAATCTGCTTCGCAGTCAGTGAAGATGGTTTCCATTGGACAGCCCTCAACAATAATGAGCCGGTAATAAACTCGAACGAGATTAGTTCGACAGGTGGTGTTCGTGATCCTCATATCCTTCGTTGTGAGGATGGAAAGACATTCTACATGGTAGCTACTGATATGCACTCATGTAATGGCTGGGATTCTAACCGTGCCTTAGTGATGATGAAATCAAAAAACTTGATTGAATGGACTTCTTCGGTGGTCAATATGCAGAAGCGCTATAAGAAACAGGAACAGTTGAAAAGAGTTTGGGCTCCTCAGACCATCTATGACAAGGTGGCAAAGAAGTATATGCTTTACTGGTCAATGAAATATGGAGATGGGCCTGACGTTATCTATTATGCATATGCAAATAAGGATTTCACAGATTTGGAGACTGAACCTAAGATTCTTTTCCATCCGCAAGATGGCAAGTCATGTATCGATGGTGATATTGTTCTGAAGGACGGTACATATTATATGTTCTATAAGACAGAAGGTCATGGTGACGGTATCCGTGTGGCTACTACCAAATCGTTGACTTCCAATAATTGGACCGAATATGGTGATTATAAGCAACAGACATCAGAATCGGTGGAAGGAGCCGGTACGTTCAAACTGAACGGAGAGGATAAATATATCCTGATGTACGATGTATATAAAAAAGGTGCGTATCAGTTTACGGAATCAACCGACCTGATGAATTTTAAGATAATTGATGCCGAGGTGTCGATGGACTTCCATCCAAGACATGGTACGGTGTTACCGATTACGAGAAAAGAGTTCAAACAACTGAAAAAACATTGGCCTTCGGAAAAGGACGATGATGATTAAAACGTTATGAAGAAATCTATCAGACAATTAATCCTAGGATGTTTTGGTTTGTTGGCTTTATGCCAACCTGTGAAGGCAGAGATAACTAGTGTTCCTGATTCAGTATATCTGTTTACTTATGCTACCGTTCCTGATTTAGGAAGAAGCGGACTAAAAATGGCTTGGAGTACGGATCTGAAGTCATGGTTCAGCATC
The DNA here is from genome assembly GCA_947168315.1 of uncultured Bacteroidota bacterium. Taxonomy (GTDB): domain Bacteria; phylum Bacteroidota; class Bacteroidia; order Bacteroidales; family Bacteroidaceae; genus Phocaeicola. The sequence continues at coordinate 15,000 of CAMVLL010000023.1, forward strand.
GGCAACGGATTTGCTTTCCTCAGTTCCGACTATGGCAGCTGGGGACCACACAAGCATATGATTGAACCTTTCGTGAAACGAGAAAGCGATGGCGATTGGCATTGCTATTGGAAGTTGACGGATAGTGGAAAAGCGTGGGCAAAGACTTCTTCACACGATTTATGTGCATGGATGCCTCAAGTTTATTACATGACTGAGGACGCTCCTCAACCTTCTGCTGAGATGGTAGCTGCCGAAGTGGTGCTAAATCATCAGACCGAACGTGGATATTACCAAAAAGTAGACTATAATCTGGTGGAGAGCCTGATTCAATATACAGAACATCAGGCTTATCGGACAATGCTAAACCAGGAACGTACTGAGCAAGATGTTACGCGTTTCGCAGGATTAGAGCCTTTGAATGCAACTGTTCGTGTCTCGGATGAACGACCTTTGACTATCAGCGATAAGTTGATTGGTATTTTCTTCGAGGATATCAGTTATGCTGCCGATGGAGGACTCTATGCCGAGATGGTTCAGAACCGTGATTTTGAATATTCTAAGGCTGACAAGAGTAGAATTATCGGGTGGGGACCACAGTTCGCCTGGAGCACGGATGGAAAAATACAGTTCAGCATCGCTGAAGACAATCCTATCCATGAAAACAACCCGCATTATGCGGTACTCGATGTGAAGTCGGAAGGTGGTACTTTCGTAAATGCCGGATTCGATGGCTTTGCGCTGAAGACAGGAGAAAAATATATTTTCTCTTTCTTCAGCAAGAAAATGGATACTCCAAGTGGAAAGGTGCTGGTTCGATTGGTTGAGGACAATCAAGTTATTGCTGAAAAACGTTTTTCGGTGAATTCATCGACTTGGAAGAAACAAGAAGGAATCTTGGTCGCAAGGACTGATGCTAAAGAAGCAGAACTCCAATTAGTGTTCGAGCAAACAGGTCGGTTCGCTGTCGATATGGTTTCTCTTTTCCCTCAAAACACGTTCAAAGGACATCGGAATGGACTGCGTGCCGACTTGTCTCAGGCTTTAGCCGACCTGCATCCTCGGTTCGTTCGCTTCCCGGGTGGATGTCTGGCACATGGTGACGGTATTGAAAACTGGTATGAGTGGAAAGGATCTGTTGGTCCGTTAGAAGCCCGTAAGCCGTTGCGTAATATATGGAACTATCATCAGACACGAGGACTCGGTTATTTTGAGTACCTTCAGTTCTGTGAGGATATCGGTGCTTACGCAGTTCCGATACTTCCTGCAGGTGTTCCTTGCCAGAACTCTGTGACTCCGGGTAAATACTCGGTTGATGAAGTAACAAGGTATGGACAACAGGGCGGTCTGCCATTGGAAGAGATGGGTGCTTATATTCAGGATATATTGGATTTGATAGAGTATTGTAATGGAAGCATCAAGACAACGTGGGGAAAGAGACGTGCACAGGACGGACATCCGAAACCTTTCAACTTGAAATACGTGGGAATCGGCAACGAGGATCTGATTTCACCTATTTTCGAGGAGCGTTTTGAAATGATATACAAGGCTGTTCGCGAGAAATATCCGGAGATAATCGTGATCGGAACAGTCGGTCCTTTCTATGAAGGCTCCGATTATACGGCTGGATGGAAGTTTGCTGACAAGCTTGGTATTCCTATCGTGGATGAACACTACTATAATCCTCCAGGATGGTTTGTAAACAATCAGAATTATTATGATCGATACGATCGTTCGAAGTCGAAAGTCTATCTAGGCGAGTATGCTGCTCATCTTCCGGGACGGCCAAACAATATCGAGACTGCTTTGGCTGAGGCTCTTTACCTGACAGCTGTAGAAAGGAATGGTGATGTCGTGGAGATGACTTCGTACGCTCCGTTGTTTGGAAAGGAAGGTCATACCAACTGGAATCCGAATCTGATCTACTTTAATAATACAGATATTCGTCTTACCACCGATTATTATGTACAACAGTTGTACGGACAGAACAGTGGAACTCAGTATCTTCCTTCGGATATCAGTTTGGATAACCAACGTGAGGATGTAAAAAAACGCTTTGGTTTGTCGGTTGTCAGAGATGAAAAGACAGGTGATGTCATTTTGAAGGTTGTGAATATGCTTCCTGTCAACGTAAATGCCAAAATGGAAGTTCCGACAATTAAAGGAATGCAGCCGACAGCTGTTAAGATTGTTTTGTCTGGACAGCCAACCGATAAAGAGGTACAGCCGCAAGTCAGTGATATAACGGTCGGGGAGGAATTTACCTATGATGTCCCTGCTTATTCCTTCACGGTCATCCGAGTAAAAAAGTGAATCGATTTAATTAATAAAGGACAAAAAAAGGTGCTCTTAAAAATGAGTACCTTTTTTGTTGGTAGATATCGTTATTACTTCATATATTCATTTTCTCCATTTTGCCTTTGTTTTATTTGGCAGGTGTTCTTCAATTCAATGATAACACATACTAGATATTTGAACATGTTTTTCAACATTGGGACACTTTTATATATATATTGTTATAAATATAGAGATTTTACATTATATTTGCAACAAATATGGGGTAGAGGTTAAATGTAACGTGTTGACTATCATGCATAAACAATAAAACAGTATTATGCTCTTACATATTTAAATCACTTTTCTTATATCGAACTCAAGTTTGTCATATAGAATCAGAAATAATATCAAATTGAATAAATTATGAAAAAAAGTAAACTATTAGTATTGGCACTGATGCTGTTGATGGTACTTCCAGCCAGTGCACAGTGGACTAACTTTGACACTCAAAATGTTATCCGTGGTGTCTTTGGTACAGCTAACGCTGCCATTCAGTCGTCAGAGCGGAAGAAGGAGATGGAAATCCTGGCTCGTCAGAAGGTGGAATTTGAGCAGAGTTATTTAGATGCTATGGCTGAAGCTAAAGATTTTGAGGCAAATGGAAACTGGGAAGAGGCTTTGGAGAAATATGAAGAGGCTGCTAAATTGAACTGTAAGTACGGTTATACCGATCAGCGCATACTGACTAGAAAAATCAGTAGTCTTTATGTTAAGGGTGGACGCCAAGACGATGGCCCCAGCATTCTGAACAATGATAAAACTATTTTGGCAGACTATTCTGCCTATCGCTATACGCGTGAGAACCCAGTTTTTGTAAACAAAAAGCAGGCGAGAGGTGTGAAGATTTTGCGCGTGGCATGCTCCGACAGGGAAACACGCGTGGAGATGGAAATGGAAGCTAGTTCTGCTAATTCATCACTCTATATAAGTGGTGCCACTTACATCAAAGGAGACAAAGGTGGAAAATTGGGATTGGTTGGCGTTGAGAACATCACAATGTATCCAGCCAGAACTTATATTCCTTGGCCTTACCAAAAATTGCGCTTTGCTCTTATCTTCCCGGAATTGCCTTCCGATGCTCGAAAGTTCAACCTTATTGAGCCATCATCAACTTGGCAATTCAAAGATATTAGATGTAGATAACAATTATTTTAATAACAATTGATTATGAAAAAAATCTGGAAATTATTCCTTGCCGCTATCATTATTTGCGGCACAACAACAGTATTATCCTCATGTGGAGGTGACGATGATGATGGTGGTATCGGAGGCGGTAGTGGCGCATCAGGTGGTGCTTCATTTAAGACAGCTAAAGTAACTTACACCATTTCTGTCTCGCCTGCTCTTCTAACAGATTTCAAAGTAAATGCCTACTATATAGAAGATAAGAATAATTCTGCTCTTCCCGAGACCTTGGGATCAGGTAGTTGGAATAAAACCGTAGAAGTGGATGCCAGCAAAATGCCAGTAACATTTGAATTGTATTTCGCTTTGACTCCAAAGAATAGGGAAAATGGCGCAAAAGCTACTGTACAGGGTGACATGGAGATCAATTATACCATGTCTGTCGTTTCACTCAAATCTGACGGCACAACAGCAGATTCAAATCAAGCCCAAAATAAATTTAAAGGCACTCTGTCTTCATCTACTGTTGTTTCAAACTTTGCTAAAGATGCAAATGCGTCTAAGCATTTGAGTATTACTGTTAACAAGGATGGAAAAATAAAATAAGCTCATCCCCTATATTTAAAAAAACTCCTTTGCATTTTCTCTTGCAAAGGAGTTTTTTTATAATGATTTGTCACTTTATCCCTTCTGATTATAAATCCTCAGTTTCACATCGAGATTAGGGAATCCCGATGTGAACCAAAAACAAAACTATTGACCTTATGTGTCTTATTTTTCTTCTTGATGATGTTTCCGATATTTGATCATACCTACATACGTCAGTAAGATGACATTCATCATTAGAGCATAGATAATAGCGGGTATGGCAATTACCCCGTTATTGAAGATAAACGGACTGGAAGCAATAGCGATAGCTTGTGCAGCATTTTGCATACCAACCTCGATGACAATAGTACGTCGTGTACTTGTATTAAATTTAAACATACGGGATAGGATAGCAGCTCCTCCAATTGCTAATAAGATAAGTAATGTTATGCAAGTCCCTAAAACTTGGATATTATCATAAATTGTCTGGCGATGCTGTACAAAGAATACTCCGGCCAGCAGCAATAAGGCAGGAAATGCTATTTTTGATAGCACTCGGTCCAATTTGTCGGCAGTCTTGTTCCATTTTTTACGGACAAAAGCTCCAAGAAGAATCGGAACAAACATCAAAAGAATGTTTTGTACGAGTAGATTCCCCATTGGAAGATGAATTTCTGAGTTCATTGTATTCCCAATCCAAGAGACGGCAGTACTCATAATAAAAGGTATCGTAAACATTGTGATGATACTACTCAGTGCGGTTAATAGAATAGATAGCGCCACATTTCCTTTGGCCAACATCGAAAAGACGTTCGATGAACTACCACCAGGGCAACAGGCGATTAACACTACGCCAATATAAAACAAAGGAGTAAGGTGAAAAACGCTTGCCAATGCAAAGGCAATGATAGGAAGTAATATAATCTGTCCAAAGAGTGCAACCAATACTGGTTTTGGATCCTTGGCCAACAATTGAAAGTCAGCTAGTTTTACTGTGAGTCCCAGCTCGAACATGAGCAGGGTAAGGATTGGAAGTACAATAAAAACTGTATTCATGATGATATCGTATTAATTATTTTTTTATAGTGAATATAAAGGTTAGTCCACCATTTTCTCTGTTCTGTACGGAAATGTTCCCTCCATGCAGTTGAACGGCATTTTTAACGATGGCTAATCCAAGTCCTGTGCCACCTTTAGCTCTGCTTCGTCCTTTGTCGACACGATAAAACCGTTCGAATAAGCGCGAAAGATGTTCTTCCGGAACTCCCGTGCCATTATCTGAGAATGTGAATTGCCAAAAGCCCTCAATTGGAACAGCCGACAATTCAATCATCGTTTGTTCCCCAGCATAATTGATGGTATTATCAAATAGGTTTCGGAAGATACTATAAAGCAATGAAGGATTGCCATTGACCTGCATCTTATCGGGCAAATGCTTTGTCAATGTCATTTGCTTTTTCTCAAGGTTTGGAGTGACCTCCAAAAAAGTGTCATTGATGAGTTTTGTTAAATCGACGGGTTCTTTTTCTATCATCTCCGACCCATAATCAATTCGGTTGAGAATTGAGATATCCTGCAGAAGAGAAGTCAGTCGTTGAGCCTGTGTGTGAGTTCTTTCGATGAACTGATGTTTTAACTCTTCCGATATATCAGGATTGTTTAGAATGGTTTCTGAATAGCCCAGGATACTGGCAACAGGGGTCTTCAATTCATGGGCGATGTTCTGAGTGAGTTCACGTCGCATCATGTTTTCTTTCTCAGCTTGCTCTCGACTAATACGCTCATCCATCTTTTGAGAATAACGGTGAAGAAGAAATATAAGCACTCCCATTATGATGATGGAAAAGAATAATAGATGCCAATCGACACGTTCGTCGAGCGGATTCAACACGACCCGGTCGTAATCTTCAAAAACAATAAAGATGATAGCGTAAATGAGGAATAATATCATTACGCTAAGAAACATCTTTTGCCCCTCTGTCAACTTTTTCATCGTTTATTTTTTTGATTAGTTTTGATGCTTCAAAATAATAACCGAATCCCAGTCGAGTGACGATGTTTGCTGCATATCTTCCTACCTTCTTTCGTATTCGTGTGATGTTGACGTCCACTGTTCTATTGGTGACGATAACGTTTTGGGGCCAGACTCGTTCTATCAACTGTTGACGAGAGAACACTTGTTCCCTTTCGTTGAGAAGTAAACGGAGGAGTTCGAACTCTGTCTTAGTGAAAGGCACACGTTCTCCATCCACATGTACTGTTTTGTTGGTTAGATTCATAACGAGTCCTTCATAGACTAGGACGTCAGGTGTTGCCTCTGGCTTTTCAGCGGTACGGTGCAGGACTGATTTGATTCTGGCAAGGACTTCTTTCAGGGAGAACGGTTTAGCAATATAATCGTCTGCTCCTAAACTGAATCCTTCCAGCTTGTCATTTTCTGTATCTTTGGCTGATAAAAAGATAATTGGAATCCGTGCAGTTTTCGGGTTTTGTTTGAGAACGGCTGCCAGTTCAAACCCCGACATCTTCTCCATCATGACATCCAAGAGAAGCAGATGATAGTCAGTGAGGTTTAATCGCAGCGCATCTTCAGCTGAGTATACAGCATTTGCCTCATATCCTGCGGATGTGAGGTTGAACTGTAGGATGTCGCACAAATCTTGTTCGTCATCAACGATCAATATCCTCTTTCTGGAATTCATGAGGCAAATATACAAATTATTTTCCTAAACGAGCCTCCATCACATTAACAACATAGTCGCCCAGTTTCTCACATTCATTAATCAAGTCAATATAGATAGTACCGATGGAATAGTCATATTGATGATTATTAACGTCTTGGATGTTTTGTTCCTTCAGGATAGTCCGCAGTTCATTGATCTCGTTCTCAATACGTTCCGTCTCTTTCATGTTCTGCTCTTCTTTCCGTCCGTTCATGACGACATTCATTTGAGTCAGGGCATCGTCAGTAAGTTGCATCATTCTCTTCAATTGAGAATGTTGTCTCTCAGTGAACTCTTTCTTTGAATCATGTTTACGATGTAGGGTGCGAGCCAAGTTGTAACAAGCATCTCCGATACTCTCAATTTCGCTGATGCTTCGAAGCATTCTTCTGATCTTTCCTTTGGTGTCATCCGACAAGTGAGCATCGCTGACTTGTTCCAGGTAGCGAGCAATCTCTATTTCCATGTTATCAGAAATACCCTCATATTTTTCGACACGACTATATATTTCCTTAAACTTGCTTTCGTCTTTTTCTTCACTCAAGTCCATCACCATTGCGTACATCCTTTGGATGCGTTTAGCAAAAAGTGTAATTTCTTTCTGTGCCTGTAATACGGAGATTTCCGGTGTTCGCATGATACCTCTTGAGATATAGATTAAACGAGAATCTTCATCTTGTTTAGACTCTTTTTGTTTGATTACCCAACAGCAAAGACGTTCGATTTGTGGAATAAACCATACCAGAATACAAGTGTTAGTCAAGTTGAAAACAGTGTGGAAAGTAGCTAGTACAAAGCTCAATTTAGCAGCATTTGCCAAGAAGGCAGTCTGACCAACCGTTTCTTTTGTCATAGTTACGTCATAACCAACAATTCCACACACCATATCGATGAACGGGCGGAAGATGATTAATATCCAGAAGACACCAAACAGGTTGAAGAACATGTGTGCAAAGGCTGCCCTTCGAGCTTGTGTATTTGCGGACATGGCGACGATATTAGATGTCACAGTCGTACCGATATTTTCACCCATAACAAGCGCAATACCTTGGTAGATTGGAAGTACACCGCTGGAACAGAGAATCATGGTAATGGCCATGACAGCTGCCGATGACTGTACACACATTGTCAGCACACCACCGATCAACAAGAAAATGATGGTCGTTAAGAAACTGTGTGGGTCGAAATGAGAGAAGAAGTCCAGAATCGCCTGGTTCTGACCTAAGTTCATGTCGATTCCTGTTTGACGTAACGTTCCTAAACCTAAGAACATAAAGGCAATACCATACAGGAAATCACCTCCAAAACGATGTTTCTTGCTGTATATAAGGATGATACCTATGACAAATGCGGGATAAACGAAGTTCGTTATGTTGAAGGAAAAACCAGCCGACATGATCCATGCCGTGAGAGTCGTTCCGATATTTGCACCCATAATGACACTGATAGCTTGAGCCAGTGTTAACAATCCTGCGTTGACGAATGAAACGGTCATGACAGTCGTTGCTGTAGACGACTGTACAGCTGCTGTAACAAAAATTCCTGTTAAAATACCCGTTAATCGGTTAGTAGTCATTGCTCCAAGGATATGTCGGAGCTGTGGTCCCGCCATTTTCTGAAGTGCATCACTCATGGTTTTCATACCAAACATCAGTAATGCCAATGAGCCTAGTAGTTTCAATGAGACCATTAAATAATCTTGATTTACATCCATTCTATTATTCTTTACGATATTTATTGCAAAGTTATTGAAATAAGGGGTGTGCTACTTTATAATACGTGTTACGATTCTGTTACAATTCCTAGAATATAGCATTGTAATTGCAAATGATTGCAAAGATTTCACGTTCGCTAAATCTATTTTAGTTCTTTTCATAGAAAGAAGGCAACTAGTAAGGATAAAATCGTTATATTTGCCGTTAATTAGAACAAGAAATTAATATTAAAAGATGAATATGACAATTTTAGTTGCTCAAGCAGCTTTGGCGGATACCTTAGCGGGTAATCCGGTTTTGACAGAAGTCTCAGGAGAGGCTCATATGAATTTATGGGATTTAGCTACAAAAGGTGGATGGATTATGATTGTGTTGGCTATCTTGTCTATCATCTGTTTTTACATTTTCTTCGAACGTCTGTCGGTGATTCGCAAGGCTGGGAAAGATGATCCTTTGTTTATGGAGCGTATCCGGGATTATATTCGTACGGGAGAGATCAAATCGGCTATCAACTATTGCAGAATGACGAATACACCTTCTGCTCGCTTAATTGAAAAAGGAATTAGCCGTATTGGCCATCCAGTTCAAGATGTTCAGGCTGCCATCGAGAATACAGGAAATATAGAAGTTGCCAAGTTGGAAAACGGATTAGCCATCATGTCGACCATTGCCAGTGGTGCTCCGATGATTGGATTTTTGGGAACGGTGACAGGAATGGTACGAGCATTCTATGAGATGGCGAATGCAGGTAATAACATCGATATTACTTTACTGTCAAGTGGTATTTATGAAGCGATGGTGACAACGGTTGGTGGCTTGGTTGTCGGCATTGTAGCTATGTTTGCCTATAATTATTTGGTGACACGCGTTGATAAGGTGGTTAGTCAGATGGAAGCCAAGACTTTGGCATTCATGGATTTGCTGAATGAACCGACTCAAAAATAAGAGGATATGGCATTAAAGAGAAGACATAAGATATCTCCGCAGTTCAGCATGTCCTCCATGACGGATATCATCTTTCTTTTGTTGATATTCTTCATGATCACATCTACGATGGTTTCGCCGAATGCGATTAAAGTGTTGTTGCCTCAAGGGAAGCAGCAGACATCAGCTAAGCCTTTGACGAGGGTTATCATCGATAAAGATCTGATGTACTATGCTGGATTTGGCAACGAGGCAGAGATGCCGGTATTTGATATGGATGAACTGACGACCTTTCTCCAGCAATGTGCTGAGAAAGAGCCGGAGATGTATGTAGCACTTTACGCAGATGAGACAGTACCTTACGCTGAGATTGTAAAAGTATTGAATATTGCAAATGAGAATCATTTCAAGATGGTGTTGGCTACTCGCCCGCCTGAGAAAAGACGATAAGACATGTATTTAGACAAGAACAAAAGATCGGGTATTATTGGTACGACCATTATTCATATCGTCGTATTGCTTGTACTTCTGTTCGTTTTTATTCAACGACCGGAGATACAGGCAGAAGGCGGCGTGCCTGTGATGTTAGGCAATGTGGATATGGCGGCTGGTGATGCTGACCCATATATGATGACTGATATCGATATCCTGAATCAAGGGTTGACGGATATGGAGGTCGCAGCAGAACCTGATTTTGACGATCCGTCGATACCTGATGTGGAAGATTTGATCACCCAAGAGGACGAACCGACTGTTGAAATGCCGGCTGTAAAAGAAAAACCGGTGAAGGTTCAACCTAAAGAGGTGGCACCAAAGAAAAATGAAACGACGAAGGTCGTAGAAAAGCCGAAACCAACGGAACAGCTGAAACACGAAATGTCGGAGGCCGAGAAGAGAGCAGAAGCAGAGAAAGCCGCTGCTGAGGCTCGTGCCGCACAAGAAAGAGCTGCAGCCGAACAAGCAGCACAGCGTATCGCTGGCGCCTTTGGCAAAGGAACGAAGATGGGAAGTAAAGGAAACGGTGAAAGTGGTGAGGGCATACAGGGTAGTGCTACAGGGAACTCAAACACTGGAAAAACATCTGGTATCGGGGGCTATGGTGTTGTGGATTTGGGTGGTCGTTCATTGGGAGAAGGTGGACTGCCGATGCCTGTTTACAACGTACAGGAAGAAGGACGTGTTGTAGTAACGATTACAGTGAATCCACAAGGACAGGTTATTCGTACCAGTATTAATAAACGTACCAACACTGTGAACGCTTCTCTGCGTAAAGCAGCGGAAGAAGCTGCAAGGAAAGCACGCTTCAATGCGGTGAATGGTGTGAACGACCAAACAGGTACGATTACCTATTATTTTAAGTTGAAGTAATAAATCAAATAAAAAGCTTATGAAAACAATTTGTATATTTTTGGCAGACGGCTTTGAAGAAATCGAGGCCATAACCCCAGTCGATGTGTTGCGCCGTGCAGAAATCCCTGTTGAAACCGTATCAGTGATGGATAATATCGCAGTGACAGGTGCTCATGGCGTTCCGGTAGTAGCCGACAAACTGTTTGAAGAAATAAAAGAGGAAGATATTGAAATGATTCTTCTCCCTGGCGGACTTCCTGGTGCCACTAATCTCTATTCACATAAGGGCTTGAGAGAACTGATTTTGCATTTTGCAGCTGAAAAGAAACCACTTTCCGCGATTTGTGCCGCTCCTTTTATATTAGGTCATCATGGTCTGTTGGCAGGAAAGAAAGCAACGTGTTATCCAGGTTTTGAGAATCATCTGAAAGGTGCGGAGTATACTGCTGCTCTTGTCCAGGCCGATGGAAACTTTATCACAGCTAAAGGACCGGGTGCAGCCTTGGCTTTTGCCTTCGCTATTGTTGAGAAATACTGTGGTGCTGAGACTGTTGCAGAGTTGAAACAGGGAATGATTGTAGAACAATGAATAAGTACGTCATTATCGTAGCAGGTGGTAGAGGATTGCGTATGGGAAGTGAGTTGCCTAAGCAATTTCTGTTGTTAGGAGGGAAGCCCGTTTTGATGCATACAATTGACGCTTTCTACCGTTACGATGCTGACATACAGGTTGTTTTAGTCCTTCCTAGAGACCATCAGGATTATTGGAAATCGCTGTGCTCTTCCTATCATTTTGAGATACCTCATCGGATAGTAGATGGGGGAGAAACTCGTTTTCACTCTGTCCGTAATGGTTTGCAAGTGATTGGTGGTACAGGTTTGGTCGGAGTTCATGATGGAGTACGTCCTTTTGTCTCAAAAGAAGTGATAGAGCGTTGCTATCTGGAAGCAGAACAGAAGCAGGCTGTCATCCCCGTTGTGGAAGTTGTGGAGACTGTACGTCACCTACAAGGAGACGAGAGCTCAACCGTTCCAAGAAACGAATATCGATTGGTCCAAACGCCACAAGTCTTTAGTGTTCCATTGTTGAAAAAAGCATATTTGCAACCTTATTCTCCATCATTTACGGATGATGCTTCTGTGGTAGAGTCCTTTGGAGAGAAAGTGTTTTTGACAGAAGGAAACCGTGAAAACATTAAGATAACGACTCCGTTCGACTTGATTATTGGAAAGGCGTGGGTAGAACATCAGTAGTCCGTTCATGTTTGATAGTAAGTCATTCGACATAAAGTTTGTTCCGGGAATAGGTCCAAGCAGAGCTTCCATCCTAAATAAAGAGCTCAATATTTATTCCCTCCATGACTTATTATACTATTTCCCTTATAAACATATTGATCGTAGCCGGCTGTACTCCATACAGGATATCGATGGCAACATGCCGTTTATTCAACTACGCGGGCAGATCCTTAGCTTCGAGACACAAGGAGAGGGTCGTACCCGTAGGTTGATTGCTCATTTCTCGGACGGAACAGGTGTTGTTGACTTGGTGTGGTTTCAGGGCATTAAATTCATGGAGAAAGCCTATAAAGTACGACAGGATTATATTGTATTTGGAAAGCCGACGGTTTTCAACG
>CAMVLL010000024.1 GCA_947168315.1 uncultured Bacteroidota bacterium
GGTTGTGTAGGTGCTATTTCCGATGGTGCTTGCTATGCTGTGTGATAAATTGAAACACCATGTTCACAATAATATCATAAGTCAGACTTTCATCAATTCTACTATAATAATATGAGGTGTAAGTCGTAAAGAAGTCACCTAAATTTAACCACCCTTTTAACGACTTTGTAAACCAAACTTTTTTCAATATTATGTAAGTGCCTAATATTCAACACAATAGATAATTATTTTATTTAACTTATTAGTAAACAGTCATTTAACTTAATAATTCTATAAAATTTAAAGTGCTGTAAATCAATATATAAACGTAGAAAATCATGCCTGAAATAATATCAATTCTTGATGACTTTTCCTGCATAATACTTGCATAAGTGCAATTTTTTTGCTAATATTGTATTGTTAAACAGATGATGTAAAAATTTATATATGAAACGTTTACTTTTCCTTTTATGTTGGCTGGCAGGAGTAAGTGCCATGGCTCAACAAGCTACAGTGCGTGAGATCTCACAATCAATCAAGACCTATCCGTTCGGTGATCCGAACCCGATTGCAGAACCTTCACGATCAATCTATCCTTATTTCCGCTTCGACGGCTTCTCAGCCAAAGGCGTGGACCAAGAATGGAAAGTCGTGGAGCTGGAAAACCCCTTTATCAAAGTGACATTGCTCCCACAAGTCGGTGGAAAGATTTGGGGCGCCATCGATAAGACCACCAACAGAGAGTTTGTCTATCAGAACAGCGTGATGAAGTTCCGTGATATCGCCATGAGAGGACCTTGGACATCCGGTGGTATCGAGTTCAACTTCGGTATAATCGGGCACGTTCCTACCACAAGCACCCCTGTCGACTATCTGACTCGACAGAAGGACGACGGTAGCGTGAGCTGTTATATCTCTTCCTACGAATGGGTCACTCATACCTGGTGGACAGTCGAGGTGAATGTTCCGGCCGACAAGGCGTATTTCACCACACATACCATCTGGCATAACTCATCAGACCTTGACCAACCGTATTATCAGTGGATGAACGCGGGCTATCAGGCTGCCGGCAATGCGGAATTTACCTATCCTGGAACAAACTATATCGGCCATGGTGGTGAGCTTCGCTCTTTTCCTATCGACGAGCAAGGACATAAGATCGGGTGGTATGAGGAGAACAACTTCGGAGGTTCCGCGTCTTATCATGTCTTAGGCAAGTATAATGATTTCTATGGCGTGTACTGGCACGACAATGGCTTCGGCTCCATCCACTATGCTGACTATTCGGATAAGCTGGGTATGAAGATTTTCTTGTGGGGAATGGCTCGCTCGGGTGCTATCTGGGAAGATTTGCTGACCGATACTGACGGACAATATATCGAACTTCAGTCTGGAAGAATGTTCAACCAGCCATCTGCTACCAGCGGTTACACTCCCTATAAGCATACTTCCTTTGCTCCGCAAGCAACTGACGAGTGGACTGAATACTGGTTCCCCGTTGAGAACATCGGCGGCGTCCTGAAGGCTAATAACTTTGGTGCCCTGAACGTGAAACGTGAAGGAAATCAGTTGAAGGTCTCATTCTCCCCGTTGCAGAAACTGAATACGGAGATGGCTCTTTATGACGGTAAGACACTGATTGGAAAGTATCCACTTCAGACAGAGGTGCTGAAAGTATGGGAAAAGACAATTCCGATGACTGGATCGCTGCAGAACGAGGGTACACTGAAAGTGGTTATTGGTGACCAAGATCTGGTTTATTCCGAGAATCCTGCCGACAATATCCTACAACGCCCGAAAAAATCTCCTGCCGACTTCGACTGGAACTCTGCTCACGGCTTGTTCATAAAGGGTGATCAGCTGTTGAACCAGAAGATGTATGTGGAGGCAGAAAAATCGTTGAAGGCTTGCTTGGAGAAAGAACCGTATTTCTTATCCGCCTTGACAAGTCTGGCTTCTCTATATTATCATGAGGGGAAATTTACAGAGGCTTTGGATCTTTGTAAGAAAGCATTGGCTGTCCATACATACGATGGAAAGGCAAACTATTTGTATGGGCTTTGTAATCAGGTACTCGGCAATCAGATTGATGCGATGGACGGATTCTCTATCGCATCCCGTACCATGGACATCCGAAGCGCGGCTTATGATAAGTTGGCTGAGATGTACGTTGCCGCACAAAACCTGAACAAGGCTGCTTCGTTTGCAAAATCGGCTTTGGAGTATAATGTTCACAACTTGAGCGCTAAGCATCTGCTGATGGTCATCGGACGCCTGAACAATAAGAGCGAGAAAGCCCTGATCGAACAAGTGATGAAGGAGGCTCCGCTCTATCATCCTGTACGGTACGAGGCTTATAAGGCAGGAATGATTAGCAAAGATACCTTCACCGAGGCTATCCGCAACGAATTGCTTCAGGAAGTATATATCGAAATGGCTGATATCTACGAACGGATCGGCTGCGTTCAAGATGCTATGGACATTCTTGCAATGGTCGACAACTACCCGATAGCTAATTACAAACGGGCTTATCTGATGGATAAACAGGGTAATGCACAAGGTGCCAAGGCTTTACTGGAGAAAGCCAACAGCCAGTCGCCTGCCTTGGTATTCCCGCATCGTGCAACAACCTTGAAGGCATTGGAATATGCCGAGAAGAATACTCAAAGCTGGAAGCCGACCTATTATCAAGCTCTCGTTTTCTGGGCTAACCAACAGTCGGATAAGGCTCTTGAGCTGATGGAGGCATGCAAGGATGTCGATTATGGACCATTCTACCTGAGCCGTGCAACCCTGAAAAAGGGAGATGCTAAGTTGGCCGACCTGAAGAAGGCAGAGTCGTTGGACAAGTCATGGCGTAACGGTTTCGCACTGATCAACCATTATATCGATACAAAACAGTGGAAAGAGGCTGATGCCGTCGGCAAGAAGTATATGAAATGGTATCCGGAAAGCTATGTCATTGGCTTGAAACATGCTCGTGTCCTCTCCGAACTGGGACAGGATGACAAGAGCCTCAAGTTATTGAACGGCTTGATGGTACTTCCGAACGAAGGTGCTTCCGCCGGTCGTGTAGTCTATCGTACCGCTCACCTGAACAGGGCAGTGAAATTCCTGAACGAAAACAAAGTCGCTGCCGCAAAGAAAGAGATCGAGGCTTCTACCGTTTGGCCAGAGAACTTGGGTGTCGGAAAACCGTTCGATCACCTCATTGATACGCGCATCGAAGACTATCTGGAGGCAGAGGCATATAGTCGGTTGGGCGATAAAGAGAAAGCTGCTGAGTATTATCGGAAGGTGGCCGACTATAGAGTGGGAGGTTCTTACTTCAGAGCTGCGAACCTGTTGAACGCACTCTCACTGAAGGCACTGGGACAACAACAGGAGGCCGACGAGATGGTAAAGGGATGGGGTAAGAACGAACGTGACCTGATCGCTCAATGTTGTATCGCTGTTTATCAAGGTGATAAGCAAAAGGTGGCTACGTTGATGGATAATTATCGGACTCCAGTGGAAAATGCTCCGTGGGAGACTTCACGGCGTGATAACGACTTCGAGTTGCTGATGAACCTCTTTGCTAAATAAAATCATGATGAGAAAAGGCTGTTATCTGTTTGCGATGCTATTGTGGTGCTCGTTCTTTATGGTACCGTCTTGGGGGCAGTCCACGATCAAGGTGACTGTTGACAAGATATGGGATCAGGGAACTCATGCCGCGTTTACCTCATTGGTCAAGTTCAACGGGAAATACTATTGCACTTTCCGTGAGGGATACAGCCATATCTTTGATGACAAAGGAAACGCCGAGGGAAAGGTGAGGATCCTGGAGTCAACCAATGGGAAACAATGGAAATCAGTGGCATGCTTCGGGAAAGAAGGGATTGACCTACGTGATCCTAAGTTGTCGGTGACACCCGACAATCGGCTGATGGTTACCATTGGCGGTTCGGTATATCGGAATCGGCAGTTGGTAAAGTCCATCCCCATGGTATGCTTCAGTGACAATGGGAGACAGTTTACGGACCCTGAACCTATCGTGATTGATGAAAAGGTACGTAGTGATTTCGACTGGATGTGGAGGGTGACTTGGTTCAATGGCGTCGGTTACGGCGTGAATTATTCGAAGGATGGTTTCAATGTCAGTCTGCTAAAGACAACCGACGGCGTGCACTACGACCTGATCACTGAACTGGGTATAAGCGGTTCACCCAATGAGACTACACTACGTTTCATGCCCGATGGACGCATGATGATGATGGTACGCAGGGAAGCTGGCGACTGTACTGGCTATTGGGGAGTGAGCGCTCCTCCATATACAGACTGGCGATTCGAGTCGATGGGCTTTCGCCTAGGTGGCCCCGACTTCTATGTCGTAGATGAACAGAACCTGATCGTAGGTACACGTTCCTACGTCATTCCTTCTCATTGTAAGACCGTCTTATATAGAGGTGATGTGAAAGGAAACTGGGAAGAGATCTATGTGCTTCCATCAAAAGGTGATACCAGTTATCCAGGCTTCCTCGTTGAAGGGAATGAGGTGTGGGTAAGTTATTACGCCTCTACTGATAAGCCTGACAAAGCAGCGATTTACTTAGCGAAGTTACCGCTGTCTCTTTTCGTAAAATAAGATAAGTAGAAGATTGATCTTAATTCAACATCCGGGGGTACGAGCGAAGCAAGTATCCCCGGCAACATATATTGACTCAACCTCCAAAAAAAATTCATTTTCCGATAAACGTTTTTGAAAAATTTGCGTATAAGGTGGTAGAAAGCAAAAGGAAAACGATTTAACTAACCTTTGGTATGCAAAGATTTTTCAATCCCTTTGAGGATGTCGCATTCAAGAAACTATTCGGACAGGAATCGAACAAGGACATTTTAATAGATTTTCTGAACGACCTTCTTCAAGGGGAGAAACATATAGAGAACTTGACCTTCCTGGACAAGGAACAGTTGGCCAAGACCCTGAAGGAACGTCGATTTATCTACGACGTGTATTGTGTGAGTGATGAGGGCGAAAAATTTATCGTGGAGATGCAGAACATATCGCAGGATCATTTCGTAAACCGCTCTCTATACTATGTGGCAAGGGCCGTATGCAATCAGGCATGTCGCGGTCATGAGTGGGATTATCAACTGAAGCCGGTATATGGAATCTTCTTTATGAATTTCAAGCAGGATCAGTTGCCTAAGAAAGTGCTGACGGATGTTGGCCTCTATGAGAGCCAATCGGATAAGGTCATCAGCGATAAGGTGCGTCTATTCTATTTGCAGCTTCCTTACTCAAAAGAGAAAGAGGCTGAATGTGAGACAAATTTGGATTGTTGGTTTTATATATTACGTAACATGGAAACAATGAGGGAAATGCCATTCAAGGACAGAAAAAAGATTTTCAGCAAGGTGGAGCTGATTGCTGAGCTCGCCGCCATGTCAATTGAAGAACAGCAGAAGCACTGGGAGGCCGCCGACGTCCTGAGAACAAATATCAATGCTATCACCTACCATGAGCGGAAAGGCAGAGAGGAAGGCAGAGAGGAAGGCAGAGAGGAAGGCAGAGAGGAAGGCAGAGAGGAAGGTAGAGAAGAGACAAATATGGAACACGCTAAGAAGATGAAAGAAAATGGACTAGATATTGGATTGATACAGGAGATTACTGGATTATCGGTTGAGCAGATACAGGAATTATAAAAGTTCGTGCAAATCCAATCCACAGTTGTATACGCGGATTATTTTCTACAGAACAAATCAAAAAAATGGATGTGGAACTATTTCGCCAACTCAACACAAATCTTGTCTTGCATGTCGCGAGCTTTGCTCAACTGCATGATGTTCTGATTGATGATGACAAATGCCAACTCATGTCCGTTTCGTGCCTTAACATATCCGGCAAGCGAGCTGACACCCTTGACCGACCCCGTCTTGGCATGCACATTGTTGGCCGCTGCCGTCCCCTTCATCCGATTCCTCAACGTACCGTCAACACCGGCTATCGGGAGGGATTCGTAGAGAGGCAAAAAGACAGGTCGATGATAGTAGGCATATTTCAAATACTCCAACATCAGTTTCGGTGAGACATAATTATAAAGTGAGACTCCGCTCCCATCTACAATATTGAAATGATCGGGATTCATATCGATAGCTCCGTTCATAAACGAGTTAATGGCATCTGTGCCGTCAGCCGAGCCGATACGTTTCTTCGAGAACTGACCTTTGGCGATATGATAGAACATCGCTTCCGCACAGAGGTTATTGCTCTCCTTCAATGCTTCTTTCAGGACTTCCCGCAAAGGACGGCTCAACCTTATTATCGGGGTAACCGGTATACTGTCGGTTGAGACAGGACATTCTCCATAATCACTATTGGCCACACCGATTCCTCTTTCTTCCAACCTGTTGACAAGTGTACGCATGAAGAAATCCTGCGATGACACTACATTGATAGTCGATTTGGAAACGCGAGGAACATTACCCGTAATCGTAATCTGATTACCGTTGCTGAGCCAGTTACGGGTGATTTTCAACTTGCCTGCGGAAGGATCAAGGCTAACCGCCTGGTTATCGACCTGATAGTAATCGGAACGAGGACTACATTCCACGATTGCAGCAGTTCCTTTTTCCTGAGGAGTGACAGTAATATCTACACATCCTTGATTCAACATGAGGGGAGAGAGATAGGGTTGGAAAGAAGAAGGCGTATCATCCCATGACCATCCAGGTCCCCAATACAATGAGTCCATCATCGAAACGTCTGCCGCCAACGTATCAGCGATATAACGGATACCTACACCACGTATGGCGTCAGCCAGATGGCCCAGATCCTCATCCCCGAACAACGGGTCAAAGCCACCAATCACATATAAGTTGCCGAACAAGGTGTCTTGACGGATAGTACCGGTGTAACGTAGTTGGGTATCGAAGGTGTAGTTCTCACCTAACCGAGCCAAAGTCGTCACTGATGTGATGATTTTCTCGATGGATGCAGGACGATATAACTTCTCCGACTGATAGTCGTAAAGGCTTCTTCCCTCAGTCAGGTCGAAGACCGTAACACCGATCTCGGAAGTCTTTAGCGTTTCCGACCCTACCAACGCATCCAACCGTTGACTGAGCGGTTGGGCGTTGAGCATGTTGACTGCAAAAAGCAGGATGTATAGACAGATTTTCTTCATTAAAACTCACGGAATATCTCCCCTACAGTTGGATGAGGGAAGACATATTGTTTCCAATCATTGACTTTCATTCCTTTCTCGATGGCCATACCAGCCAAAACAATCAGTTCGGAAGCAGGGTTCCCAAGCATGTGAGCACCTAAAACAGTGTCATCCTCTGCTAAAACCAGCTTGCAGACTCCGTTGACACCCTCGTTCTCGGCGACGAAACGACCGGAGAAAGCCATCGGTAACTTGACAACCTTGTAGGCAATGCCCTTCTTCTCAGCCTCTTCTTCCGTCAAACCAACACCTGCGATCTCAGGATTGGTATAAACAACACTCGGGATGGCACGATAACTCATGCGGTCGTCCTTGCCAATGATGTGATGTACTGCTACCTCTGCCTCACGGACAGCAGTATGAGCCAGTAATGACACACCGTTCAAGTCACCGCAGACATATACGCCAGGCAAAGATGACTGCATGTGCTCATCTACCTTGATATTGCGCCCATTCAATTCCAGTTGGAGGTTCTCCAGACCAAAACCAGTGGTGACAGGACGACGGCCGACACTCATCAGAAGTTTCTCGGCAGTCACCGATGCAGCACCTTCCGCATTTTCGTAAGATACGGTAAAGCCATTCTCATCTTGTGAGATACCTACAACCTTCGCACTCAGCAAGAAACGGATACCCCGCTTAGCGTACTCAGCCTGGAGCATGGCAGAGAGCTCCCGATCCATCGGACCGATAATCTTATCGAGCATCTCCGCAATGGTTACCTGTACGCCTAAAGAGGAGAAGAAAGAAGCGAATTCCATACCAATCACACCGCCACCCACGATGACCAAAGAGGCAGGAACCTCCTTGTTGTCCAACGCTTCGCGATGAGTCCAGTAATCCACGTCCTTCACACCCGGAATGGGAGGGACGAACGTGTCACTACCCGTACAGATAATCAAGTTATCGCATTCATAAGTTTCTTCCTTGCATTGGATATGATGAGCATCGATGATCTGGGCTTCTCCATCGACGATGGTGACATTCTCAGCTTTCAGACGAGCCTTGATACCTAGGACCAACTTGCGGACAACCTTCGTCTTCCGCATCACGATTTGTTTCAGGTCGAATGATGATTCAGGGATGGTAATACCATATTGTTTCCCATGTTTGGTATAGTCAAAGATTTTGGCAGAGTAGAGTAAGGTCTTGGTCGGAATACATCCTTCATTCAGACAAACACCTCCTACATTTTTCTTTTCAAAAAGAACCACGTTTAATCCAGCTTTCCCTGCACATTCAGCAGCTGTATAGCCAGCAGGACCGCCTCCGATAATGGCAACTTGAAATTGATTCATAGCATTAATTGTTTTAGTTACTTATGTTTGTTTTATTCTGGCTCGAAAGTTACGAATTTTATTATTCCTTTCCTCACTTTTTCTTGAAAATAAGGAACAATTTTATAACTTTGTTCCAAACAAATACGAACCCCATGAAAAAGGCAACAATGATTTTAGCCGTTCTCTTAACGGCAATGATGAATGTAACGATTAGTAAGGCACAGGCATCCTTTGGTGAGGCAACCTTGTTTGATGACGGCTGGCTGTTTCAACTGAAGGATTCTGCAGTAATGAACCAAAACAGTTATGACGACAGCCATTGGCGTAAGCTGACGCTTCCTCACGACTGGTCGGTTGAAGGAACTTTGTCCCCTAGTCTGGCAAGTTGTACGGGCTATCTGCCAGCAGGTATCGCTTGGTATCGCAAGCATTTCGAGATCAAGGATAAGGCCGACCGGCATTATATCTATTTCGAAGGAGTGTACAACCGTAGTGAGGTGTACCTGAACGGACAACTGTTGGGTAAACGTCCGAACGGGTACGTATCCTTTATGTACGACATGACACCTTATCTGAAGGAAGGTGAGAATGTGTTGGCTGTCAGAGTGGACCACAGCCGTTATGCTGACTCTCGCTGGTACACCGGTTCAGGTATCTATCGTGATGTTTATCTGATTAGCGCACCAGACACCCATCTTTCTCTCTGGGGAACAGCATGGAGGGCAACGAAGATCAATCAGAGCGCAGCTTCTGTCGAGGTTGACATGGAAGTAGAAAAGCATGCCGTAGGCAAGGAGAACGTTACCTTCAAGGCGATGCTCTTTGATGCCAATGGCCGACAGGTTGCCAGCAAGCAGCAAAACGTGACTGTTTCGAACGATAGTCATGTTAAGAAGACTTTGACTCTGAACGTTGCACAGCCAAAGATGTGGGATCTGAATAGTCCTTATCTCTATACGTTGAAAACGGAACTGATCAGCAAAGGGAAACGTATCGATGGCGGTGAGACAAGAGTAGGACTTCGGACATTGCAGTTCGATGCGAACAAAGGCTTTGCTCTCAACGGACAATGGATGAAGGTGAAAGGTGTATGTATCCATCATGACGGAGGTGTCCTCGGCTCAGCTGTTCCACGTGAGGTATGGCAACGTCGTCTCCAGAATCTGAAGGATATTGGCACCAATGCCATCCGCATGAGCCATAACCCACAATCTCCTGACGTTTATGATATATGCGACGAAATCGGTTTGTTGGTGATGGATGAAGGGTCCGACGAGTGGGAGTTCCCGAAACGGAAATGGATTGAAGGATGGAACGTAGGTACGCCAGGTTTCGATGGAACAGCCGACTTCTTCAATGAATGGATCGAGACGGACGTGGCAGATATCGTACGCCGCGACCGTAACCACCCATGTATCTTCTTGTGGAGTGTGGGCAATGAGGTGGATTATCCGAACGACCCTTACTCACATCCTATCCTCAACGGAACGACGATCAACCAACCGATGTTCGGTGGATATAAGCCGGATGCTCCGGATGCTATGCGTATCGGTGAGATCGCTAAACGATTGGCAAACGTAATCCGCTCGATTGATACGTCCCGTCCTACTACAGGTGCTTTGGCTGGCGTGGTCATGTCGAACCAAACCGCCTATCCTGATGCGATCGATGTCGTAGGATATAACTATACTGAGAACCGTTATGACGAAGACCACCAGACATATCCGAACCGTATCATCTACGGTAGTGAGAACAGCTCTGGCATCCAGGCGTGGAGAGCAGTAGAAGAACGTGACTTTATCTTCGGACAGTTCATCTGGACGGGGTTGGATTACCTCGGTGAATCAGGGCGCTGGCCTTCTAGAGGTATGGGAACTGGCTTATTGGACTTCTGTGGCTTCCCGAAACCGAATGGTTATCTCCGTGCTTCCCTGTGGTTAGACAAGCCGATGACTTATCTCACCACGTATTCGATGTCGATGTTCAATCAAGGTGGCCGTCAACGTCGAGGCGGTATGCGAAACATCGTATTCCCAGGCGGCTTGAACATATGGAACTATGAGAATGGTGAGTCTATCCGTGTGGTTTGTTATACCAATACACCGCAAGCCCGACTGACTTTGAATGGAAAAGTCGTCGGAGAGATGAAACCATACGACCGCGAGTCAGGACTTATCTACTGGGATGTACCTTTTGAGGCCGGCACATTGCGGGCAGAGAGTTGCGATGCACAGGGTAACGTGGTTTCCAGCTACGAGGTGAAGACATCAGGTCTGCCCTATCAGATTAAGGCAACCGTCGACAAGCCTGAGCTCAAGAAAGAACGTGGTACGGCTCATGTGCTGATAGAGATTATGGACGAAAAAGGCAATCCTGTTCGGTTGGCCGACAATAATGTCGTCTGTATGACGGAAGGTCCGGTAAGATTGTTAGGCTTGGAAGCTGCCGACAATACCGATATGGGTAATTACCGCGACAACATGCAGCGTGTTTACCATGGTCGTATGATAGCTTACGTACAAGCAACCGGCGAGGTAGGTACAGCAAAAGTCAAGCTGACCTCTCCGATGCTCAAGGGAACAGAGGTTACTATCGACGTGAAATGAAATAAGAAAGATTCTGAGATTAAGGAGTATTTACTATCATAAGCCCCTCATCATATTTTGGTGAGGGGCTTATCTTTTTATTTCTTCTTCAGTTCATCAGGAGAGACAAGTTTGTACAATCGGTCGCTCGGGCGGACTTTCTCAGGCACCTTGAAAGAGACGTGCTCACCCTTATGCACGACATCCACTGGCTTCAGATCGACACGTGCCTCATCGAGTGTAAGGAAAAGTGCGCCTGTGGTCGGTCCAGTGATCAACAGCTTGTCGCCTACCTTCATCTCGGCAGCCTCCACCACAAACTCTGCTACGCCAATCTTGGTGAAATAGCGGACACCAGATCCTACGAACACCTTCCGCTCGGTGGCCTCCGAACCATAGTTCTTGCTCCACTCACCCAGACGTTGGCCCAGATAATAACCGTTCCAGAATCCACGGTTGAAGACTCGTTTCAAACGTTCGTCCCAATCCTGTTTTTTCTCCTCGGTAAAGGTGCCATCCAGATAGGATTGGATAGCTTCCTTGTAACACTCCACAACGGTGCGGACATACTCAGGACCTCTTGCACGACCTTCAATCTTGAAAACACGGACACCAGCCTCAATCATCTCATCCATGAAATGAATCGTCTTGAGGTCTTTCGGAGACATAATATATTTGTTGTCAACATCCAGTTCAATCTCGCTCTCACGGTCCTTTACAGTATACGCTCTCCGACATACCTGCATGCAGGCGCCACGATTAGCCGATGCGTTCAGGTTATGCAGACTGAGGTAACACTTGCCTGAAATCGCCATGCAGAGAGCACCATGGCAGAACATCTCGATACGAATCGAATCACCTTTCGGCCCACGTATCTGCTCCCGTTGGATCGTCTCATAAATAGCCCTGACCTGCTTCAAGTTCAGTTCCCGAGCCAAGACAACGACATCTGCGAAGCGGGCATAGAATTTCAGTGCTTCCGCATTGCTGATATTAAGTTGGGTCGAGAGGTGAACCTCCTGACCGATACTGTTGCAGTAGTTCATGACCGCCACGTCGCAAGCAATCACCGCACTGATTCGCGCAGCCTTGGCTGCATCCACGATACGGTGCATCAGCTCGATGTCCTCGTCATAGATAATCGTGTTGACAGTCAAGTAACTCTTGATGCCATGCTCCTCACAAGTCTCCGCCATCTCTTTCAGGTCATTGATCGTGAAGGTGCTGGCCGAGTGGGCACGCATGTTCAGGCTTTCTATACCGAAGTAGATGGAGTCGGCACCGGCTTGGATGGCTGCCGCAAACGACTCGCGTGAGCCAACAGGGGCCATTATCTCGAAATCTTTCAGTTTGTAATCCATAATTTTTCAATTCTTGGTGCAAAGGTAGTTCTTTTTCAGTACTTTTGCAGGCGAAATCAGCAAATAAATGAGAATCCGTACGATTGATCTGGGAGAAAAGCCGGTTTGTCTGGCTCCGATGGAGGATGTGACCGACCCTGCATTCCGCTTGATGTGCAAGCGGTTCGGGGCAGATATGGTCTATACCGAATTCGTATCGGCGGATGCCCTCATTCGTTCCATCGACAAGACCTTGAAAAAACTGACCATCAATGAGGCAGAGCGGCCCGTTGCCATTCAGATATACGGACGCGACACGGAAACGATGGTTGAAGCTGCCAAGATTGTCGAAGAAGCTCAACCGGATATCCTTGACCTGAACTTCGGGTGTCCGGTGAAACGCGTTGCCGTTAAGGGAGCAGGTGCAGGCATGTTACAGAACATTCCCAAGATGTTGGAGATTACGCGCGAGGTGGTGAAGGCCGTTTCTATTCCCGTGACCGTCAAGACACGCCTGGGATGGGATCAAGAACATCGGATTATTGTGGAACTGGCTGAACAGTTACAAGACTGTGGCATAGAAGCCCTGACTATTCATGGCAGGACACGCTCACAGATGTACACTGGTGAGGCCGACTGGACATTGATTGGACAAGTGAAGAACAATCCGAGGATGCACATTCCCATCATCGGAAACGGAGATATCACCACGCCTCAACGGGCGAAGGAATGTTTTGACAAGTATGGAGTGGACGCCATCATGATTGGACGGGCAAGCTTCGGTCGCCCTTGGATCTTCAAGGAAGTAAAACATTATCTCCAGACGGGTGAGGAACTACCTCCTCTCACATTCGACTGGCAGTTGAACGTGTTACGTCAGGAAGTGATGGACAGCGTGAACCTTTTGGACGAGCGCAGAGGGATACTCCACGTGCGTCGTCATCTGGCAGCCTCACCACTGTTCAAGGGAATACCCAATTTCCGTGAGACAAGGATTAAGATGCTCCGTGCCGAAACGGTCGGAGAACTGTTCGAGATCTTGGACTATATCCAACAAAACTTCCAGTAATTATTCCTCTCGAGTTTACTTCTTCTCGTAGAACTCGTAATTGTTTTCCCAAGTGAAGGTCTCACCTGGCATCACATGAATGTCGATGTACGTTTCCGGGCAAACCGTGTAAGGTGCAGCCCAGAACACCATATTTGAAAGAGCATGGTCGCCCGTCATCTTGACGCCAATCTTCGAGGTACGCTCCTCCATCGTAAAGCCAAATCCTTCCTCAGTGGGGTCGAAGCCCTGCATCGACGACATCCATACCGATTCCTTTGGTTGCATACCACGGATAAACTTCACTTCGTGCCCACTCAACTCGGCAATATCTTTTCCTACATTGATCTCACCTTTAGGAGTGAACGGGAAACTCAGTCGCCATGAAGGACGAACGGGTCGTTTGTCGAGGGTGAGGAAATGATGGTTATAAACATCTGTATCCAAAGACTCAGCACCTTCATTCGTGATAGAGTAGTGAATGTTCAATCCGTTCTCGCCCAACGTAAACTGTTTCACATACGTGCAGGTAAATCCGTAGTTATCAATCTTCTGCGTATAGGTAATCGAGTTGGGGGTTGTTTGAATATCCCATTCTCCATGGTCAAGAATCTTATATTGCTCAAAGCGTTCGTGAGCCCTCTCCTCAGGTTTCTCCAGGATACCGACTCCCAGCTTGAGGAAACCTTGTCCTACATTGGCCTTTTCGTAGCCGATAGGAGAATATTCATTGACTGGACCACTACCGATGATATGGCTGAACGGACTATATACAGCGTAATCCTTATTCCATTCGCTGAAATAAGTATGGCGTTTGTAGGTCAGTTCCTTGATGAAACCCGACCAATCGAAACGTGTAGCACGATAATATCCTTTCTGTTTATCAGGCAAGTAGAATGTTGCGTGAATATTTTCGTTGGATAACTCAACTTGCGGAGCATCTCTACGGTCTAAAATAGAAAGGCGGTCGGACAAACGACGGATAGTCTCTAAACGGAAGGCACCTGGCCAAGCCACCAACCAGTCGTTGATACGACGGAAGGTACCTTTACTTGCAAATCCCCAACGACTCTCAAAGTACGCCTCGTTCTGAGCACCAGCCGGACGGACATGACCGTTGATATTCAATGTTCCATCCGATACTAACTGATTGCCGTTTTGCCAGATAGCGATGGCCTTCTCCTGCCATTGGTTATCCTCCGTAATCTCAGCTAGCTCAATCCATTCAGGAACCCAGTACAAAGCATACGGATCTAGATGATTATGCTGAACGGAAACAGAGGTTCCACCAAAGGTATGATAGTCGTAGTCGGTGAAATTGTCGCCTTGAGGATATACCTCATTATAGTGCCACAACCATGTGGACAGGTAGTAGGATACGTCAACCGCATCATCAATATATTTCTTGTCATTGGTCAACTTATAGAATCGCATAGCCGAACGAAGCAGGGCGATGGACGATTCCTTATCAATGCACCACGTGTCGAGGGCACCGGCTGTGGTGAATCCTTTCTCCTTCAGCTCAGAAAGATAGAATTGATAGGCTTTCTTCGCGGAGTTCAGGTACGCCTCGTTCTGACTTCTTCGATAAGCCTCGATCATGGCTGGGACAATGAAGCAGCCGATGGTACCGTCACGATACAGACACTCCCCATTCTTCTTCCAACCTTTCGCATAACATCCGTTCTCTTGTTGGTCGTTCATCACGAAATTACAAATATTATACGCCAGACTCTCGTATGCCGGTCGGTCATACCCACATTGCTTGGCTACATCGTACGCCTCAAAGAAGTTGACGGCCGCTGTCCCCAAATTACAAGCGTCGATGGTACTTTCACGACGGTAGAGGATATCATCATATTGCACGATGAAGAGTCCGTTGGACAACGCACATTTACTCCATGTGTCGAGTGTAGCCATACCTTTTTGGAGAGATTCCTGATCACCATTCTTCAGATAGTCGTGAAGAAGTGAGATCGCATACGACGCATTCTGTCCGCACCAGCCAATCTCGTATTTGTTCCCAGTACGTTGTTTCCATGAACCATTCTCAGTCAGGTTCAATCCGATGCTGAATCCTTTGTACGGTCCCTCTTCTGCCCATAACGATTCCTTGGCATAACGGACGCCCAACTCCCAGAGTTTCTCAGGAGCGTAGATGTTGGCATCAGATTTATCCGCCAGTTGCCAAGCTTTTTTCAAGAACGAATGGATAGCCGCATGTTCTTTCTGGATGGGCGATACATGGATATATACGGAGAGGACCACCTGTTCCCCCTTTTTCAGTGAATAAGCATTCTGAACACCTTCTGTAAATCTGTCACGAGAGGCATATACGGAAGGCATCTCTTCTTCGGGCCAGATATAGCAATGAGTGGTCTGAGTAGCTTCCGGATGAATGGAGATGGCAAAGTCTTCTTTTTCCTGTTTAGGCACATCACTCCAAGTAGCGAAAGCATAGTGCTCGCCTTCTGAGTACATTGCTCCAGGGATAGGAGTACGACGGTAGGAGATGGTTCGCCATACACCGTTCTCATCAGCACCTTTCGGCTCTTTGCCCCGTCCCCAATTATTGCCATTGTATGAAACGGAAGGAATCATCCAGTACGAGCTGGGGGAGGAATGAGTGAACTGCATCTCCAAACGAGCATTTTTAATGGCTTTCTTAGCAGTGAATTGGCTTGTTATCTTGAAGGTAGCAGAGTCAATAACCTCGATATTGGAGGATACGACAATATCCTTCACTTGGGGTATGCTCAATGTCCCCAAGGTCAAATCTCCTTTTTTCAAGTTAAAAACATCAGATTGTTTATCCCAATAGTAGCTTTTATTCGACTGACATGCCATCAACAACAGACATATAACTCCTAATAAACCAACTCGTTTCATATATTTCTTTTTAAATTTCTCACAAAAATAGTATTAATCGGGAAAAAAAGAAAGAGCTGAAATGTAAATTGACAGTTGAATGTCAGGAATAAATGTCTCAAATTATGGAATTCAGCATAAAAATGACTAAATTTGCCAAATAATTAAACCAACGATAAAAATAAAGAAATGAGTCAAGAATTCGAACTGATTGCCAAGACCTTTCAAGGACTGGAGGATGTGCTTGCAAAAGAATTGATAGAGTTAGGAGCAAATGATGTGCAGATAGGTAGAAGAATGGTCTCTTTTACGGGCGACAAAGCCATGATGTACAAGGCTAACTTCTGTCTTCGTACAGCAATCCGTATCCTCAAGCCAATCAAACATTTTCAGGCAAATGATGCTGATACAGTGTACGAACAAGTAAAGCAAGTTCCTTGGGATTTGTATATGGACAATTCCAAGTCGTTTGCCGTGGATGCTGTCGTCTTCTCAGAAGAATTCCGCCATTCCAAATTTGTTGCCTACAAGGTGAAGGATGCCATCGCGGACTATTTCCGCGAGAAAACAGGCGATCGCCCATCGGTCAGTGTGACCAATCCGGATATCTCCATCAACATCCATATTGCAGAAGATAAGTGTACGTTATCATTGGACAGCTCCGGTGAATCTCTTCATCGTCGTGGTTACCGTCAAGAGACGATGGAAGCTCCACTTAATGAAGTGCTGGCTGCCGGCATGATCTTGCTCACCGGTTGGCATGGTGAATGTGATCTGATTGACCCGATGTGTGGTTCAGGTACCATTCCTATCGAAGCTGCGCTCATTGCTCAGAACATTGCCCCAGGTGTATTCCGAAAAGGATATGCTTTTGAGAAATGGAACGATTTTGATGCCGAACTCCTGGAAAATGTCTACAACGATGATTCCCAAGAACGTGAGTTCGAACATCATATCTATGCCTACGATAACAGTCCGCAGGCTGTCGCAGTGGCAGAACGAAACATGAAGGCGGCGGGCGTCAGCAAAGTGATTACCTTGAAAGTTCAACCTTTCCAGCAGTTTGAGCAACCGGAAGAGAAAAGTATCATCATCACGAACCCTCCTTATGGAGAACGTATCTCCTCGGAAGATTTACTAGGCTTGTATCAGATGATTGGAGAACGATTTAAACATGCTTTTATCGGCAATGATGCTTGGGTTTTGAGCTATAAGGAAGAGTGCTTTGACAGTATCGGTCTCAAACCGAGCGACCGTATCTCACTCTACAATGGTGCTCTGGCTTGTGAGTTCAGAAGATATCAGATATTTGGTGGTAAATACAATGATTATCGTACTGATCATCACGAAGAGAAGTTCAAGACAAACCGTGGTAATTTCCGTCCTCATCACTTAGGTGAGAAACGTTCAGACATAGAGCATCGTGATCGTGAGGAATTCGAAGAAAAGAAGAAACGTTCCTTCTTCAAGGATCGTCATTTCGATGGTGAGTCAAAGGAAGAAAGAGAACCAAGAGCTAAGCGCCCGGAGAGAAAACCGTACGCTCGTCGTGAACAATCGGATGACAAGCCAAGAGGTGGAAGAAAGTTTGGCGAGAAATCGGGTGAAAGAAAAGCCTCGGGTGAACGGAAGTTTAGTGACCGCAAGAGCGATGGCCGTTTTAAAAAAGATGAGAAGCGAATAGGAGAGCGTAAGTATAGCAGAAAACCCGCTTCGACAGACAAAAAAGGAAAAGCTCCAAGAAAGAACAATTATAAAGAATGAGTTTATGAAAAGAGTATCTAATCTTTTAGTATTATTATTGATAATGAGTTCAACAGTCATGGCACAAGGGACGAAGAGTTTCACACTGGAAGACTTGATGCCGGGTGGCTCGAATTACTACAACTTAATGCCTGAAAACAAATATGGGCTGAGCTGGTGGAATGATATCGTTGTGGAAGGTGAAATGGATGAGTTGAAAACCATGGATCCTAAGACAGGAAAGGAGAACGTTCTGATTACCCGTGATGAGATCAATCAGATTCTGAACGCAAAAAACTTGGGAATTGTCCGTAGCATGTATGATGCCACGTTCCCTTATTCAGAAAAACTATTGATGGTAACTACTCCAAACCGTGTTTTGATCGACCTCGACAAGAAAGAGGTGGTATGGAGTCAGCCACGTGTTGAACGTGCCGCCAATATGGATTGGAGCAAAGAGAGCCGTCATCTGGCTTATACAGTCGATAATAACCTGTTCGTCCTGACCGCAACAGGTGAACAGCAGCAAGTGACAAACGAGCCACAAGGAATCGTTTGTGGACAAAGCGTCCATCGCAATGAGTTCGGCATTCATAAAGGAACTTTCTGGAGTCCAACCGGAACATTACTCGCCTTTTATCGCATGGACGAGTCAATGGTAACTGATTATCCACAGGTGAATACGACGACACGTATTGCCACCTTGGCTCCTGATAAATACCCAATGGCAGGAATGACGAGCCATAAGGTTACAGTGGGAGTATATAATCCTTCGACCAAACAAACGGTTTATATGAAGGCTGGTGATCCGACCGACCGCTATTTTACGAATGTGGCTTGGAGTCCAGACGAGAAACATATTTATATCATCGAACTGAACCGCGATCAAAACCATGCCCAACTGGTTAGCTATAACGCTGCAAATGGTGAGAAGGAAGACGTATTCTACGAAGAACAGCATCCAAAATATGTGGAGCCCTCACAACCGATCATCTTCTTGCCGTGGGATCATACGAAGTTCATCTATCAGAGTCAGCGCGATGGCTTTAACCATTTGTATTTGTTCGATACCCAAACACCGGTTTATCCTGAAAAACACGAGACTTCCTTTGGAAGCACGTACAGAGAGAGCCTGAAGGTTCGTCAGCTGACAAAAGGTGACTGGCTGGTTCAGAGCATCGTCGGTTTCAATGAGAAAACAAAAGAGATTATCATTACCAGTACTGAGATCTCACCGCTGCAAAGCAATACATTCACGGTCAATGTGAAGACAGGAAAACGCCAGCTTATCGGTGAGAAAGATGCTATGCACGCTGTACAACTGTCGGCTAGTGGCAACTATGTGATTGATAACTATTCATCGTTCGATATTGCAAGAAAGATAGATGTTCGTGCCACCAACGGAAAAGGCAAGGTCTTCACGATGTTGGATGCGAAAGACCCTATGAAAGATTATCGTATGCCGGAGATAACCTTGGGTACGATCAAGGCAGCTGATGGAAAGACGGACTTGTATTACCGCTTGATCAAGCCAGTTGACTTCGATCCAAACAAGCAATACCCTGCCATCATCTATGTTTATGGCGGTCCACACGCACAAATGATTCACAACGTTCGAAATTATGGTGCAGGAGGTTGGGATATCTATATGGCTCAGTTGGGTTATGTCATGCTGACGGTAGATAATCGTGGTAGCGACAACCGTGGCTTGGGCTTCGAGAACTGTACATTCCGTCAACTGGGTACGGAGGAGATGAAGGACCAGATGAAGGGTGTCGAGTTGTTGAAATCACTCTCTTATGTGGATCAGGACAGAATCGGTGTTCACGGATGGAGTTTTGGTGGATTCATGACGACCAACCTGATGTTGACTTACAATGATACATTCAAGGTAGGTGTTGCTGGTGGTCCTGTGATCGACTGGGCCTATTATGAAGTCATGTATGGCGAACGTTATATGGATACTCCGCAGACTAATCCGGAAGGATATAAGAACTCGAACCTTAAACTGCGTGCAAAGGACTTGAAGGGACGCTTACAGATTATCATTGGTGCCAACGACCCGACCGTCGTACCACAGCATGCCATCACGTTCCTGCGTGCATGTATCGACGCCGAGACACAGCCCGACTACTTCATCTACCCAGGTGACGGACATAACATGTTCGGACGTGATAGAGTACATCTGTATACACGGATTACCCGCTATTTTGAAGACCATTTAAAATAAAGAATATGAAACTATTGTTGTTAGGTTCCGGTGGACGTGAGCATGCTTTAGCTTGGAAGATTGCCCAAAGTCCAAAGATTGAGAAACTATACATTGCTCCAGGTAATGCAGGCATGGGACAGGTAGGAGAAAATGTTGCTATAAAGGTGAATGATTTTGCAGCTATTCGCCAGTTTGTCATCGACCATGCCATCGATATGCTGGTTGTCGGACCAGAGGTTCCTTTGGTTGAGGGCATTACCGATTATTTCAAGAACGATGAGACTTTGAAGTCCATTCCTGTCATCGGCCCTTCAAAGGAAGGAGCCCAGATGGAAGGCAGTAAAGAGTTTGCAAAGCGTTTCATGCAACGTCATCAGATCCCTACAGCCAGATATCGTGCCTTCAACGCACAGACCTTGGAAGAAGGATTGGCTTTCTTGGAAACCTTAGAAGCACCGTATGTCCTGAAGGCCGACGGATTGGCTGCAGGAAAGGGTGTTTTGATCCTTCCGACTTTGGAGGAAGCAAAGAAAGAGCTGAAAGAGATGCTGGGCGGTATGTTTGGCGCAGCCTCATCTACCGTAGTGATTGAGGAGTTCCTTAGTGGTATCGAATGCTCGGTATTTGTCTTGACAGATGGGAAACATTACAAGATCCTACCCGAAGCAAAGGATTATAAACGTATCGGTGAGGGAGACAAAGGTCTGAATACCGGTGGCATGGGCAGTGTTTCTCCTGTTCCTTTTGCGGATAAAGAGTGGATGAAGAAAGTAGAGGATCGTATCATCCGTCCTACTGTGGAAGGATTGGCAGCGGAAGGCATCGATTATAAAGGCTTTATCTTCTTTGGCTTGATCAATGTGAAAGGTAATCCAATGGTCATCGAGTATAATGTCCGCATGGGTGATCCGGAGACAGAATCAGTCATGTTGCGCATCAAGAGTGACTTGGTCGACTTGTTGGAAGGCGTTGCTGAAGGGAACCTTGATAAGAGAGCACTCGAGATTGATGAGCGGGCAGCAGTTTGTGTCATGTTAGTCTCGGGTGGTTATCCAGAACATTATGAGAAAGGATTCGAGATTACGGGCTTGGACGAGGTGAAAGACAGCATTGTGTTCCATGCCGGCACATCGATGAAAGACGGCAAGATCGTGACCAGTGGCGGACGTGTGATAGCAGTCAGCTCGTATGGTGCTAACAAAGAAGAGGCTTTGGCACAATCATTTGCTAACGCTAAGAAGATTCAATTCGACAAGAAATATTTCCGTTCGGATATAGGCGCAGATTTATAATATGATATTTGCTAAGAGATTTCAACGAGAACTGACAACGGGAAGGCTTACCCTTCCCGTTTCCGTCTTGTTGAGCTTGCTTCTGTGGAGTAGGAATTTAAATAGCACGGAAGCTTTCATCAACCTGATGGTCTTTGCACTTATCGGTTACCTATTAATTGAGATTAATACAATCTTCACGTTGATCCGTAACCGTACGACGTTGCATGCCTGTCTGTTCTGGTTAATCTCGGGAATATGTATTTTCCTACATCCTTTCAGATTGGTTCACCTAATCCCTTTGGCATTTATGATAGCTCTCTTCCAGCTCTTTGGTAGTTATGAGCAGGAGGAATGTAAATCGAATGCCTTCAACACCTTTTTCTGCCTTAGTCTGACTAGTCTGCTGGCCCCTCACTTCATCTATTTTTGTGTTGTTTTCCTTGTTGGGATGATTACATTCCGTTCCATTAGTTTTCAGACGTTCCTGACGGGGTTGATAGGAATTATCCTTCCTTACTGGTTCCTGTTCGGCTATGCTTTTTTGACCGATGAAATGGGACTTTTTTATCAACCGTTCCATGAGATGACCTCGTTACCCCCTATCAACTATCAGGTTTTCTCAGTTTCCCAATGGATAGCAATGGGGATTGTAGCTGCGTATGGAGCTATCAGCAGCGTATATTATCTGACTGTCTCCAATCAAGACAAGACAAAGGTACGTATCCTCCTATCTTTCCTGATTTTTCTTGAAGTCTTCATTTTAGCATTCTTCCTGGTGTTACCGCAGTATTTCATTCCTTTATTCATCCTGCAGTCCTTCATAACATCTCTGTTGACGAGTCATTTACTGGTTCTCTCACGTACACGCTTCTCATTGATTATCTTTATTTCCGTCCTGGTAGTTTGGACGTTGTGGGCTTTATTTAGCGTATTCTTCGAGAGCACATTCGTTGTGTGAATTCGCATAAAAAAGCCCGTCATGAACACATGACGGGCCAATATTCAGGATATAATCTTATTCCACTAAGTTTAATTCTTTAATTAGGCGTTTTGCCTTTCCGTATTTCTCAATCATATAGAGCACATAACGGATATCTACACCGATACAACGTTGCAGTTTTGGTTCGAAAACGATGTCACCACTCATAGCCTCCCAGTTTCCATCGAAAGCCAAGCCGATCAGTTCACCGCGACCATTGAACATGCCACTACCTGAGTTACCGCCAGTGATGTCGTTATCTGAGATAAAGCATACGTTCATGTCACCATTTGTACCATAGCGACCGAAGTCCTTCTGTGCCAATGTCTCAAGTAAAGAGCCGAGTACTTCATAATCAGGGTTCTCATCGGCATCTTTCTCCTTCTCGAAAATACCCTTTGTCGTAGTGTAGTAGTTATAATAAGCACCATCTTTTGGATTGTAACCGCCCACTGTTCCGAAGCTGAGGCGCATCGTCGAGTTAGCATCTGGGTAGAAGTCCTTTTCTGACTCCATAGCTCGCAGAGCAGCTGTCAAGAGTCTTTCGTTCTTGCGGATAGATTCCGTACTTTCTCCCATAATACCACCATTAAGTTCCATATAGTGACTGATAACGTCGATAGCAATCTTTGCAGCAGGATCCTCCATGTAGTTGAAAGTAGTGTCTCCACTAAATAAACGGTTCATTCCATCAACCGTAGCGAAGCTCGTATTTTTGTATAAATCATCTACAAAAGCATCGGTGTTACCTTGATAAGATTCATCAATATCCTTATAGAAGTCCAATAAATAGGATGGATCTACATTCTCTTTGTACTTCTTAATCATGGCAGCAAACAGTTCCTTATCTGTTTGAATATCCATATCTTTATAGGTGTCGGAGATACGACGCATAAAAGCAGCTATCTGCTCTTCATTCGCACCTTGTGCATCGAACATCGACAAAGACAGAACTACCTGAATCAGTTCAGGACCGCTTAAAAAGGCTTCTCTTAAATAAACAAACACCTTCTCTGCTTCGCGACGGTCAGTATAGCTCTTTTCCAACTCGGTGAAGATATTCTTATATTCAGCACGTTGTTTCTCCTTTTTCTGAATCCATTTTTGGATCTGTTGCTCCAAGGCTTGTTTCTTCTCAACAACACCCAGTTCTTTGATGGCCTTGTTCATACCGATACTGTTCTTCCAGTAGTTTGAGCTGGAAGCATGCTTTGAAGCGTACATGATACGTAAGGTATCGTTCTTAGCCATAGCCTTGTCGAGAATAGCCAACTTGACGTTTCGTACATCAATCAAGGCCTTATTCTGAATGTCCATACGTTCCTGGATACCGTATGAGGAAAGATAACGGCTAGTTGAACCCGGATAGCCCATCGTCATACAGAAACTACCTTCCTGATATCCTTTCAGAGATACAGGTGCATAGTAAGTAGGGTGATAAGGAACATTGTCGGGTGAATATTCTGCCGGTTGATTATCTTTGTTCGCATAGATGCGGAATACGGAGAAGTCGCAGGTATGACGCGGCCACATCCAGTTGTCGGTATCACCGCCAAATTTTCCTGCTGAAGAAGGTGGTGCAAATACAAGGCGAACATCATTATAGTCCTTATAAACAGCCAGATAGAACTCACTTCCTCCATAGAAAGGACTGACGCGGGCTCTCAGGAGAGAATCTCCCTGAATAGCCTCCTGAGCAATCTGACGGGAGATAGAATCAATGACCATCGCTCTTCTCGACTCGTCTGCTCCTTGAGGGATAGCTCCGAGTACACGTTTGGTCACATCTTCTGTTTTTACCAAGAAACTGATGAACAGATCAGGGTTCGGTAGTTCTTCCTGGAAGGATTGTGCAGCAAACCCATTACGAAGATAGTCGTGATCGACAGTACTATGTTGTTGGATGATATCATAACCACAGTGATGGTTTGTAAAGACCAAACCATCGGGAGATACTACTACGCCAGAGCAGAATCCGCCACCCAGACTGACGATAGCACTGGTAAGACTGGTCCCGTTAGGATTGTACAACTGCTCTGGAGTAAGTTCCAGACCTAATTCTTTCATCAATTTTCTTGTCTGGCTTGTCATCATGCTTGGCAGCCACATCCCTTCATCCGCAAAAGCCAGAAGGGGCAAGAACATCAGTAATGCAAAAAGCTTTTTCATTTTATTGTTTGTTTTACTTAAAAAATCGATTGATATAAGGAATCTCCTTTAGTGGCAAGTCATGTTGAATGATATAGCCAACGAACACGAGCAATAGAACAGTACGGAAAGATAACCGTAACCATAGGTTATCAATCTGTACGGCATAAAAGCCTATCACGTATAAGGCCATAGCCAGTACGACATAGATAAAGATGCTTTTCAACGGATAGTTGATAGGGTATTTCTTTTGACCCACGAAATAGGAAAGCAACATGGCAACGCCATATCCACAGAATCCTCCCCAGGCACAAGCCATGTATCCATAACGAGGAACAAAGATCAAATTGATGGCTATCAGAACAACACATCCGGCGATTGAGAAGTAAGCACCCCACTTCGTTTCATCGGTCAACTTATACCAGAACGAGAGGTTGAAGAACACTCCCATGAATATTTCCGCAGCCATTACGATAGGTATAACCTTCAGGCCCACCCAATACTCCTGTTGTCTGACGAAATACTTTAATATGTCTAGATAGAACATCACTGCCAGGAATGCCAGCAATGTAAAGATGATAAAGAATTTCATACCTTGCGCATACGTTTCCTTGCTGTCTTTCTCCCTGCTGGTTCCAAAGACAAAAGGCTCGTATGCATATCGGAAGGCTTGCGTCAGCATGGCCATGATCATGGCTATCTTACAACATGCGCCATAGATTCCTAACTGATTGTTCGCGTCCTCCTTGTCCGGATAGATATGTGGGAAAAGAATCTTATCTGCCACTTGATTCAAGAGTCCTGCGATACCTAAGATCAAGATTGGATAACTGTACTTCAGCATCTTCTTAGCCAAGTCTTTGTCGAATCCTGCTTTGAACTTCAGTTGAGGAATCAACAACAGTCCGATGATGGTCGTACAAACCAAGTTAATGAAGAAAGCGAAGAAGACATCTTTTCCTTTCATCCAAACGAAATAGATCAAGTTAAGGGAGATGCTTAAGAAGATGAATAACAACTTCAGACAAGCGAAATGAATCGGTTTGTGGCGATAACGCAAGTAAGCAAAAGGAATGGCCTGGAAAGCATCCATTGCAACGACAATAACCATCATACCGATATACCATGGATGTTCGGCATAGCCCATCACATTAGCCAATGGTTGTAGTCCGAGCAGACAAGCCACAACGAAGATGAGTGCCACGCATCCCACCATCTTCAGTACCGTTGAGTAAACCATCTCAGGATTTTCCGTTTCTTTATTGGCGAAACGGAAGTAGGTCGTCTCCATACCGAAGGTCAGGATGACCAAAAACAGACCTGTCCATGCATAGATGTTGGTTGTGATACCATAATCCCCAGTAACGAGTGCGGATGTATGAATAGGGACCAGTAAGTAGTTTAAGAATCTCCCGATGATGCTACTTAATCCGTAGACTGCCGTATCTCTTGCTAATGACTTGAATTTTGCCATTTCTTATTCATCAAACAACGTCCTTTCACGTTGATTAAATCTGCTTTTACCCAGATGGGTATATGCTAAATCAGTTACTTCACGACCTCTTGGAGTTCGCTTAATGAATCCTTCCTTGATGAGGAACGGCTCGTAAACCTCCTCTATGGTTCCAGGATCTTCACCCAAGGCAGTAGCTATCGTGGTAAGGCCAACCGGTCCACCTTTAAACTTATCGATAATTGTATTGAGTATCTTATGGTCAATTTCGTCCACAGCGCGTCAAGCAAGAGCGCGCCGCGCAGATGATTGCCCTGAGCGACAAAAAGC
>CAMVLL010000025.1 GCA_947168315.1 uncultured Bacteroidota bacterium
ATTATGATTAGCATGCTCATTTTCGCATATAAAACATATATTTTCATATCGTATAGATATTTATAACAAATATGATATATGTTCAAAAAAAAATGTTGGCTTGTATTTATCAGCTGGCTCCTTTTATTTTATATTGTTATAGCAAAAATGAAAATAATTATTATCTTTGTGGACAATGAACAACCACAGTTATTACATATAAATGGATGTTCAACTATCTATCAATTTATATTCTTAGTATTTAATTTGTAATCATTTAAAACGAAACCACCAATGAAAAAAGTTCTTCTTGCAACAATGTGCTTTTTGCTATCTATGGCTGCATTTGCCAGTGAAGTCTCTTCACCAAATGGTGTAATTAAAGTCATTTTCAAACTAAATGGTTCTGTACCTACATACCAAGTTTATTATAAAGGTAAAGAAGTAGTACGGCCGAGTCGTTTAGGTTTTGAATTGGTAAACGCTCAAAACTTACTTGATGGCTTTACTGTTAAGAGTGAGGAAACATCAACGTTTGATGAAACGTGGCAACCTGTGTGGGGTGAGACACGTACTATTCGCAATCATTACAATGATCTGTTAGTAAAACTCACTCAACAGTCAACAGACAGGAATGTGAATATTCGTTTTCGAGTATATGATGACGGTGTTGGCCTTCGTTATGAGTTCCCACAAGAAGGAAAGTTGAATTATTTTGTAGTTAAAGAGGAACGAACGGAATTTGCGATGACTGGTGATCACACTTCATGGTGGATTGCAGGTGATTATGACACTCAAGAATATGAATACACAAAGTCTCGTTTAAGTGAAATTCGAGGTCTTTTGCGTGGTTCTGTTACCGGCAACTTGTCGCAAACGGTTTTCTCGGAGACAGGTGTCCAAACTTCACTTCAATTAAAGACTGATGACGGCATTTACATCAATCTTCATGAGGCTGCCTTGGTGAATTACCCTGCCATGCATTTGAATTTGGACGATAAAACAATGATTTTCACTTCATGGTTGACTCCAGATGCTCAAGGCACAAAGGGATATCTTCAGACACCATGCACAAGTCCATGGAGAACGTTGATTATTACCGATGACGCACGTGAGGTATTAGCTTCAAACTTAATCTTAAATTTGAATGAACCATGTAAATTGGCTGATACGAGTTGGATTCATCCTACAAAATATGTGGGCGTATGGTGGGAAATGATTTCCGGGAAAGGTGATTGGGCTTATTCCAACCAATATCCGACGGTGAAATTAGGTGAAACAGACTTTGCCAAAGCAAAACCATCCGGTCGTCACTCTGCAAACAACGCCAACGTACGTCGATATATCGACTTTGCTGCTGAGCATGGATTTGATGAAGTATTGGTAGAAGGGTGGAATATCGGTTGGGAAGACTGGAGTGGTAACTCGAAGGAATATGTTTTCGATTTCGTTACTCCTTATCCTGATTTTGATTTGAAAGCTTTGAATGATTACGCTCACTCAAAAGGTGTCAAGATTATGATGCATCATGAGACATCTTCCTCGATTATGAATTACGAGAAACACATGGATCGTGCCTATCAGTTGATGAAAGATTATGGATATGACGCAGTAAAGAGTGGATATGTCGGAAATATCATCCCTCGTGGTGAGCATCATTACAGTCAAATCGAGATAAATCACTATTTACATGCGGTACAACGTGCTGCTGATTTCCATATTATGGTAAATGCTCATGAGGCAGTTCGTCCGACAGGTCTTTGCAGAACTTATCCGAATCTTGTTGGAAACGAGAGTGCTCGTGGTACTGAATACCAAGCTTTCGGTGGTTCTAAGCCTGGACATACGGCAATCTTACCGTTTACGCGCTTACAAGGTGGTCCGATGGACTACACTCCGGGTATCTTTGAGATGGATTGTGCAAACGGTTCTCATGTAAATTCTACTATTTGTGGTCAGTTAGCTCTCTATGTTACGATGTACAGTCCGCTTCAGATGGCAGCTGACTTCCCAGAAAACTATATGAAGCATCCGGATGCCTTCCAATTTATTAAAGATGTGGCTTGTGATTGGGACGAGTCTCTTTATCTGGAGGCAGAACCGATGGAATATATTACTGCTGCACGTAAAGCGAAGGGTACTAATAATTGGTTTGTAGGTGGTATTACGGGACAAGAGGCACATACGACGAATCTTACTCTGAATTTCCTTGATCCAAGCAAGAAATATATCGCCACAGTCTATGCTGATGCCAAGAATGCGGACTATAAGACCAATCCGCAGGCTTACGTCATCAAGAAAGGTGTCGTAACTGCTAAATCTTTGTTGAAATTAACTTCAGTACCTGGTGGTGGTTTTGCGATCAGTATCGTTGAGGCTACGAAAGAAGAATGCAAGGGTTTGAAGAACTTGCCAAAGGTTTGCCAATAAACAACGATAATTCTCTATAAAGATCAGCCGGCATTTGTCGGCTGATTCTTTTTTATGCTTTTCAAGGATATTGTTTTTCTTTGTTACGAAAAATAATAGTATCTTTGTCACACTTAAATTTAAATCAATATACGATGTATAGAAATCATACTTGCGGAGAGTTAAGACTTTCCGATGCTGGCAAAGAGGTAACGCTCGCCGGATGGGTACAGCGTACTCGTAAAATGGGAGGAATGACGTTTGTTGACCTTCGCGACCGCTATGGCATCACACAGTTGGTGTTCAATGAGGCCGTAAATGCTGAGTTGAATGAACGTGCAAATCGTCTGGGACGAGAATTTGTGATTCAGGTGAAAGGTACAGTCAACGAACGCTCGAATAAGAACAAGAATCTTCCTACCGGTGAGGTGGAAATCGTTGTTTCCGAACTCAATGTGTTGAACGCTTCCCTGACTCCTCCGTTTACGATCGAAGATGACACCGACGGTGGCGACGACCTCCGTATGAAATACCGTTATCTGGATATCCGCCGTGCCGCTGTTCGTAAGAATCTGGAACTGCGTCACCGCATGACGATGGAAGTGCGTCATTACCTGGATGGAAAAGGCTTCCTTGAGATAGAGACTCCGATGCTGATTGGCTCTACGCCGGAAGGCGCACGCGACTTTGTCGTTCCTTCTCGTATGAATCCTGGACAGTTCTATGCATTGCCACAGTCTCCTCAGACATTGAAACAGTTATTGATGGTAGCTGGTATGGATCGTTATTTCCAGATCGTAAAATGTTTCCGTGATGAGGACTTACGTGCCGACCGTCAGCCAGAGTTTACACAGATCGACTGTGAGATGAGTTTCGTAGAGCAGGAAGATATTATCGAACTCTTCGAGGGTATGGCAAAACACTTGTTTAAAGTAATCCGTGGTGTCGAGTTTACGGAACCATTCCAAAGAATGACGTGGGCAGATGCCATGAAATATTATGGAAGTGACAAGCCTGACCTGCGTTTTGGTATGAAATTCGTTGAGTTGATGGATATTCTGAAAGGCTATGGCTTTGGAGTATTCGACAATGCCGCATATATCGGTGGAATTTGTGCTGAAGGCGCTGCCACTTATACACGTAAGCAACTGGATGCTTTGACAGAATATGTGAAGAAACCGCAGATTGGTGCGAAGGGCATGGTTTATGCACGTGTCGAAGCTGATGGAAATGTGAAATCCAGTGTGGATAAGTTCTATTCACAAGAAGTTCTTCAGAAGATGAAAGAAGCATTTGGTGCGAGACCGGGTGATTTGATCTTGATTCTGAGCGGTGATGATGTGATGAAGACTCGTAAACAATTGTGTGAATTACGATTGAAGGTGGCCGAAGAACTTGGTTTACGTGATAAAAATAAGTTCGCTTGCTTATGGGTTGTCGACTTCCCGATGTTTGAGTGGAGTGAGGAAGAAGGTCGTTTGATGGCTATGCACCATCCATTTACTCATCCGAAAGATGAGGATGTTCCTTTGTTGGATACCAATCCAGAGGCTGTTCGTGCTGATGCATACGATATGGTTATCAATGGTATCGAGGTTGGTGGTGGTTCTATCCGTATTCATGATCAGGCTTTACAAGCAAAGATGTTCGAAATCTTGGGCTTCACACCAGAACGTGCGCAGGCTCAGTTCGGTTTCTTGATGAATGCGTTCAAATTCGGTGCTCCACCTCATGGTGGTTTGGCATACGGATTGGATCGTTGGGTTTCTATCTTTGCTGGACTGGATAGTATCCGTGATTGTATCGCATTCCCTAAGAACAATAGTGGACGCGATGTGATGTTAGACGCTCCAGCTCCTTTGGATCAGTCACAGTTGGATGAGTTACAGTTGGCTCTCGACTTGAAAGAAAAGTAAAAAATAAATCAGATAATGATAATAAGGGATAGTTCAAACGAGCTATCCCTTTTTTATTTTGATGTCTAAATCTAATCATTGAGATTTTGATATACGAAAGTCGTGAATTTTTTTTCAAACATCGATTTTTTGACGTCAAACATCGAGTTTCTGGCGCCAAATATCAAGTTTTTGAAAGAAAAAATCGAGTTTTGAAAGCCCCTTTGTTTTTATTCGAAAATTTAAAACTTTTATTCGATAAACTCAAAGTGCTGATAATCTTTCACAGATCTCCAATCGCCTCCCCATACAAAGCCTTTTTCTTTAAAAAGTTTGTACGCCAGGTCGTTATGGTCAATTTTATAAGGGAATGATTTTGTACGGTTGCAATATTGTGCCGCATTTGAAGGTTGGATATAGCGATTCCCATTCCTCAACCTCCTAATATATGGGTTGTAAAGCGTGTTAATATCTACTGCTAAACCGCGAGCATGCTTTGATAACTTATTACTTCCTGGAACAACTCTGTAACAAAAACAGGAAGTATTGTTGGCTCGCATTTGTGTTTCGTCATCTGCGTTGTAGACATCAGGTAACACCATTCGTTGGATAGGATATTTTGCTTCGTAAAGTTGACGGAAGATTTCAACGATACGGTCGGCAATCATCTTATTACAGATCATCTCACCGATATGTATACGATTGTCGTAATCCCAATGTAGGGTACGGATGTGACGTAAGTCGTTTCGTCCGATATTAGGATTATCTTTGTAGGTTTTTCCTTGCATACGTTGCCAAACCTTGTCAGGTATGGGAGAGGATGCAAAGCATTTTTCGATTCCATAGGCTAACACTGCTTTTTCTTCGACAATCTCACCTGCACGCCACTCTTCTAATGCCTTCGTATCAATAGGATTTTGATTATTATCCGCACCGATGCAAAGGAATTCTGTCAAGATCAGTATGCTTGTCTTTATCCAATTCAAGTTTAACATAGGAATCATTTAAAAAAGGGACGCATAGTTAGTGCGTCCCTTCGAATATGTTTTTTCAATTATTTTGCGTAGCACAATTGTTCAGCTTTGATTGGAGCCCATTTCGTAGCATTTGTCTCACGAATCTGGATTGCACCATTATCGTATTGAGAAGGCCAGCCACCAAAGATGTTACCTAGGAAGACAACCTTGATGCTATGAGCACCGGCAGCCAAAGCAACGGAACTGTCGTGTTTGCTAAAACGCTTCACTTCACCTTCATTGCTGATAAGTAATTTGCCGTCTACCCAAACTTGGTCGTAATTTGCTGAGAGGAAATCAACGCCCTCGGCCGGTACATTGAAATATCCTTCTGCCACAGCAGCATAAAATGGAACATCACGACTTCCACTGGTCGTAGGAACTTGATGAGGAATCTCTTCTAACTTTGTAACAGTTACCTCTTTCCAATCTTTCAAAGCTTCCAAATCCTTTGGACTGAAGAATTGGCCGTCCGCTACCTTCATCTTTAAGCCTGGAACAGCATTCTCAACAGTCTGAGCAGGAGTATAAGCTTGTTTTTCGACTGTGATAACACGTACAGGACTGGTCTTTC
Source organism: uncultured Bacteroidota bacterium (assembly GCA_947168315.1). Taxonomy (GTDB): domain Bacteria; phylum Bacteroidota; class Bacteroidia; order Bacteroidales; family Bacteroidaceae; genus Phocaeicola. Next base: position 5,874 of record CAMVLL010000025.1, read on the forward strand.
CTGACGGAAGAACAGAACAGATCTTCAAGGTTGTGTTCTTCGTGAACTTCAACGGTTCAGTATATTCCTTTGAATGGATGGTAGGAGTAGAGCCATCGGTCGTATAAACCACCTTCATCGGACGAGTAGTCTTGAAAGTTAATGTTGCTGTATCTGTGAAAGCAACAAAGTTACAAGAGCCATTCGGTTGCTCTGGTTGAGGAATATGATAACTGATATTATGGCCATCCATACGAACGTACGCATTATTGATGCGGCGATAGAAGTCGTTCAAATCCTTTTTGTCGTTAGGAGTCCATCCAACCTCAGCAACAGCAACCATACGAGGGTATGTCCGATACTCACGAATATAGATATCATAGAAATATTCCGACCAACTGTTACCTTGAACACCAAGGATGTACTTCTCTTTACCCATCTGAACCAATGTGTCTGGAGTAGGATTGTAATTATATGTTCTGTCTAAGGTGAAATATCCTCCGATGCCAATCGGTTCAATCTTGTTATCACCTTGGAAATAATCCAAATACATACCATCAGAACTTGGAGTCATAATGACATCGTGGTCTTGTAATGCAGCAGCAATACCGCCTTGTTCACCGCGCCATGACATAACAACTGCGTTAGGACTCAAACCACCTTGCAGAATTTCATCCCAACCGATAATCTGTTTGCCGTAATCAGCAAGCACTTTCTCGAAATATTGGATAACGTAGCTTTGCAATTTCTCTTCAGCAGTGTGTTCCTTGTCGGCACGTAAGCCTAACTGACGAATCTTAGCCTGACATCTCGGACAGTTCTTCCAACTAACCTTCGGACATTCGTCACCACCGATGTGAAAATACTTTCCAGGGAAGATTGGAACAACCTCAGCCAACACATCTTTTAGAAAGTTGAACATATCTTCTTTGCCCGGACACATCACAACATCCTCAACACCCCAGATAGAACGTGTGGTAATAGGTTCACCCTTACAAGAAAGTTCAGGATATGCTGAAATAGCGCCCAGCTCATGTCCCGGAATCTCAATCTCAGGAATGATAGTAATGAAACGCTCTGCTGCATAAGCAACCAAGTCTTTCAGTTCTTCTTGTGTATAGAAACCGCCAAGTTGAGTTCCGTTACCATCAGTCATGATGGAACCAATCTCAGTTAGCTTCGGATATTTCTTGATTTCGATACGCCATCCTTGATCTTCTGTAAGATGAAGATGGACTGTATTTATCTTAAACATTGACAAGACATCGATGTTACGCTTCAAATCATCTACGGTCATGAAGTGACGACATACGTCAATCAAGTTGCCGCGATAACCAAATCGTGGTTCATCACTGATTGTCACGCAAGGAGCAGTCCAAGCGATGTTCTTTACAAGTTCCGGACTCTCGACTTCAGCTGGTAATAACTGAAGCATTGTCTGCATACCATAGAACAAACCGTTGGCAGCCTTCGCAGTAATCTTCACTTGATCAGCAGTAACTGTCATCTGATAACCTTCCTCATTTAATGCTAAATTGGGATCTAAAGTCAAGGTTATTCCGTCTTTACCTTCACCTTCAGCGAGGTTGAATGTATATCCTGTAGGTTGTTGTAACTTCTTGATAAAGAATTCAGCAACTTTCTTTGCTTCAGGTGTTGATGCATAGAAAGTAGTTCCATTCTTGAGTGTGAAATTACCTTCCTGTTGTTGAAGCTCAGCTGGCATCGGTATGATATTGATACCTGCGTTATAGCTTCTTTCCATATCGGTTTTAGGACCGCAAGATGTAGTTAGTCCGATAACAGCGAACAAACCCATCAATAAAACTATTTTTTTCATGAATAAAGAATTGTTAGATAGTTAGTAAACTAATAATGAAAACAAAAGTAGCACAAAATTAGACTATGGCAAAACTTTTTTCTACTTTTGTCATGCTTAAAGAAATGCTTATGCTGATTTATAATACCACTTATCAGGTAAATATTGAGGACGCTCGTAACTTCGTTATTTGGATAAATGAATACCTTATTCCCGAAGTCGAGAAGACAGGGCTGATGAATCAACCTCGTTTGCTTCAGATTTTGAGTCATAAGGAAAAAGACAGCGAGTGTTTTTCCTTACAGTGGGAGGTAGCTGATACCGCGAGTCTGCATCAGTTTTATACAAAGCATGGCATTGCGTTAAACAAAGAAATGGAGAAAGTATTCAAGAACAAGGTTGTTGGATTCCCAACATTGATGGAAGTTATCAGATGATTCAGCCCGTAAAAGAAAAAATCATACTAGGTATTGACCCTGGAACAAATATTATGGGGTATGGCGTACTGAAAATTACCGGTACCAAACCTGAGGTGTTGGCTTTGGGTGTTATCGATTTACGGAGATTCTCGAATCATTATCTGAAATTGAATCATATCTTTACTCGTGTTACCGGTATCATTGAATCGTATTTGCCTGACGAACTAGCCATTGAGGCTCCATTCTTTGGAAAAAATGTACAGTCGATGTTGAAGTTGGGGAGGGCACAAGGAGTGGCGATGGCTGCCGCTTTGAACCGCGACATCCCCATAACCGAATATGCACCTTTAAAAATCAAGATGGCCATCACAGGAAATGGACAAGCGAGTAAGGAACAAGTAGCAGAGATGCTAAAACGTATGCTTCACATTCCACAAAGCGAGATAGGTCCCTTCATGGATGCGACAGATGCACTTGGCGCTGCCTATTGTCATTACCTGCAGATGGGAAAACCTGTCTCCGAACAGTCTTTCCACGGATGGAAAGATTTCATCAAAAAGAACCCCGGAAAGGTTATTGATCCCAATCAAAAACGATGACCGAGGTTAAAGAAGAAGGTCATTTTCTCTGCTCGGTTATTATAATTCACTGTTAACTCGATAGGACCAAGGAATGTATCCAATCCATACGTCAGACCTACGCCCAAATACGTTTTCTCTTGCAATAAATCTTTCAGCTTATGGCTGTTCAGCGCATAGTTTGTTGACAAAGTCACATAGTGAATACCACCAAGTCGTTCACGGAATTTGAGAGATCCGATAAGCAAAGCGTTGTCCATACTCTGAATAGAGTTTACTCCAATAAAAGGTAATTGATGATCTATCAAATATGAAAGGACATCATTTCCCATCGCGTTCATCTTTGGATACGGAATTTGCTTACCAAACAAGAATCGGCCGTATACAGAAGGAAGGACCGCAAAGTTTTTAGACAATGAAAATACGCTTTCCAAATCACCTTGAAGGGCTGAAATCGGAGTGTGGTCATCAAATTTAGAGAAATTATCTGTATACAACTCATACTTTACTTTTGTATCAAGACCTTTAGTCGGGAAATATGGTTTATCCAATGACTCATAGCGTATTTGTGTATAGTAAGTGAAGAAATGTTGCGTTTTTAAATCAGTTAATGTATTCTCCATAGAATATCCAGGTTGGAAAAGGAAATTCACATAGTCGTATAGTTCCCAATGTAAACCTAAGTCAAAGCTCAGGTTGCGCAAGGAAACGTTCGTATATGAAAGGGTAGCCTGATGATGGCGGAACGTTGAATTGTATGCTTTGTCGCCATTATGGTAGAAATCGATGTCATTATACATGAACTTATATCCCAGACTGACGTTACGCATGGTAGTAGGGGCGAACGAATAAAACAATTCGCCTCCGATTCGTTTACCAAGTCGGATACTTGCCGAGATGGTATTCGGCTTTTTCTGATTAAAATGCATGGTAGCATTGAGGAGCAGAGAAGCAATTTCCTTGCTATCGAACCTAGCTCCAACGCTAAGTCGGTTGACTGCTTTCTTTGTCAACGTATAATCTAAGTTATAACCATCATCCAATCCCTTATGAAGTTTATAAGTTGCGCTGGAATAGTCGAGGTTGGCACGCATATAATCTGATACCTGCTCAATTTTCTCAACCGATACTTCCGTATTTTCTTTCATTCCCAAACGTTTTCTCAGCCATCGTATATCGTGATCTGGCATTCCTTCAACAGATATTTGATTGATTTTCACTGTTTTATTATCTTCTATCGGATATGGTTCACCATAATCGGGACGTTCATCAGGAGACATTCCAATTTGGGCTTTTAAAGCTTTTAGTTCTTCTATTTGTGTTCTTGCAGCATATTCACCACGCACGATGAGCGTGTCGATAGCCTCCTTAGAGAAACTGGCAGCATTGTATCCTTCAACATCCACTTTGATATATGCGTCCGTGTCCTCCAGATTTCTTTTGAAGGATTCCTCACCCATGAGGTTAATCAACTGGTTTATGATATCCATGGCACCATTAAGTTGGGAACTGTTCCGCTTGTTGTTTTGTACATCAACACCGATGACAAAATCAGCTCCCATTTTTCGTGCCACATCGACAGGGTAATTGTTTACAGTTCCACCATCGACCAGCACCATTGAGTCGATGCGAATAGGAGTGAAGACTGCTGGTATAGCCATGCTTGAGCGCATTGCCGTTGCTAACACACCACTGTGGAAGACAACATCCTTGCCACTAGCCACATCTTCTGCGACACATGCGAATGGAATAGGAAGTTTATTGAAATCAATGGAGTCATGATAACCGATGGTTAGTCGACTAAACATATTGGATAAGTTCTCCCCACGTATAGCTCCACCAAGCAGATCTTTCTTTAAGGACGAACTTGGAGAGACCGAAATCAGATAAGTCTCGTTGGCTTTACGTACCGCCATGTTTTGTTCCCTACGGTTTACACGGTCGGTAAGGAGGAAAGTCCAGTCTTGTTGGCGCACAAGGCTATCCATTTGTTGAGGTGTATAACCAATAGCATACATTCCACCGATAATTGAGCCCATACTGGTTCCAACTACGATGTCAACAGGTATACCTAACTCTTCTATTACCTTTAAAGCACCAATATGAGCAACACCTTTAGCGCCACCACCACTGAGAACGACACCTACTTTGGGACGTTCAGTCGATTGTTGAGCCATAGCTGACAAACTAGCCAGCATACAGAAAAGTATTAATATGATTCGGTTACTTTTTTTCATGTCGTTTAGTTTGATTCAATACAAAGATACTATAAATTCTGGATATTCAAATCGTATTTTGAATTCTTAAAAATGGAATGTAAGAATTTACACAACAACTTTGCTTTTTCTTTGTAGAATAAAAATTAAACCTTATCTTTGCTAAATATGTAAAAAGCGTTTAACTGATAGTCTAATTTGCTAATTTCTTACAATAATAGCTATATGAAAAAACATTTTGCACTTGTCTTTTTTCTCGCTGTCGGTCTGACAGTACAGGCACAACAAGGTGGTATCTCGTTCGAGATGCTTAATCAAATCAAACAAAGTTATCAAAATTCAGCGTCCGACAAAGCAATTCGCAATGCTTTAGGTACGAACGGTATTGATCAGTTGGCTATCAACCAAGATAACCGTGCCAATTTTGATACTCACTTTACATATAAAGTAAAATCGATTGGTATTACCAACCAAAAATCGTCAGGTAGATGCTGGCTGTTCACAGGTATGAACGTTTTGCGCGCTCAGATGATAAATCAATATAAACTGGATGGCATGGAGTTCTCACAGAACTATATCTTCTTCTATGATCAACTTGAAAAAGCCAACCTATTCCTCCAAGGTATTATCGATACTGCCAAAAAACCTTTGGAAGATCGAACTGTAGACTGGTTGTTTCAACATCCATTAAGTGATGGAGGTACGTTCACTGGCGTGGCAGACTTAATTCAAAAGTATGGATTGGTGCCTGCTGATGTAATGCCTGAGACGTATGCCAGCAATAATACCAGCAAAATGCGTAGCCTGATTGGCTTGAAACTGAAAGAGTATGGCTTGCAGTTGAGAGATGCCGTGTCAAAAGGGGCAAAAACATCTGCGATTCAACAACAGAAGACTGAGATGTTGGGAACAATTTACCGCATGTTAGCCATCAACCTAGGCGAACCTGTACAAAAGTTTACTTGGGCGTTGAAAGATGGTGAGCCTAAAGAATATACGCCGCAATCCTTCTATAAAGAATTCTTAGGTAATGACTTGACCAATGATTATGTTCTTTTGATGAATGATCCGAGCCGTGAGTATTATAAGTGCTACGAGATCGACTACGACCGTCATGTTTATGATGGACATAACTGGATTTATGTGAATCTTCCAATCGATGAAATCAAGGAGATTGCCATTGCCTCTATAAAGGATAATACAAATATGTATTTCTCTTGTGATGTAGGTAAATATATTGACCGCGAACGTGGCTTGTTGGATGTCAATAACTTTGACTATGATTCTTTGATGGGTACAACATTTGGCATGGACAAGAAACAACGTATTCAAACTTATGCGAGTATGAGTAGCCATGCGATGACTTTGATGGCAGTCGACTTGGATAAGAACGGGAAATCAAAGAAATGGATGGTTGAGAATAGTTGGGGTATGACTGGATATAACGGACATTTGATTATGACTGACGAATGGTTCAATGAATATATGTTCCGTTTGGTAGCACAGAAGAAGTACGTACCAGCAAAGGTTATGGAATTGTTGAAACAAAAACCTATCTTGTTACCTGCTTGGGATCCAATGTTCTCTCAAGACAATTAATCATTCAATGAAGAAAAAAGTTTGGGATTTTTAGGATATAAACTTCTCAAACTTTTAATATTATTTGAATTTTATCTAATTTTGCACGTAATAAATAAAAATATTATTTTTTATAACTCAATATGGCAAATGTAATTAAATTGCACAAAGGCCTTGATATCAACTTGAAAGGAAAACCTGTTGAAGAGTTATTTGAAGTGAAAGCACCTGAGACTTATGCAATGGTCCCAGACGACTTTCATGGTATAACTCCTAAAGTGGTTGTCAAAGAACAAGATGTTGTGAAGGCTGGGGATGTTTTGTTTGTAGACAAGAAACATCCGGAAGTGAAGTTCGTATCTCCAGTTAGTGGAGTGGTTACAAGTGTAACCAGAGGCGAACGTCGTAAGGTACTTAACATTTCAGTTGCTGCTTCAAAGGAACAATCGTATGTTGACTTTGGAAAGAAAGATGTCTCGAAGTTGAGTGGGGAAGAAGTTCGTGCCGCTCTGTTAGAATCGGGACTTTTTGCTTATTTTGTTGAACGCCCTTATGCTGTTGTAGCAGACCCGCAGGCTCAACCGAAAGCAATCTTTGTTTCTGCATTCGACAAGAATCCGTTGGCAGCAAACTTTGAATTTGTTTTGAAAGGTCAGGAAAATGATTTCCAGACAGGTTTGAATGCGCTTGCTAAGATCGCTAAAACTTATTTAGGTATTTGTGCTTGTCAGAAAGCAGCTGCTTTGACCAATGCACAGAATGTAACAGTCAACGTTTTTGACGGTCCGAACCCATCTGGTAATGTAGGTGTACAAATTAATCATGTCGACCCAATTAACAAGGGTGAGATTGTTTGGACAATCGGTGCAGAAGAAGTTATTTTCATCGGCCGTCTGTTCAATACAGGCTATGTTGATTTGACTCGTGTTATCGCATTGACAGGTTCTGAAGTTAATGCTCCTTCATATTGTAAAGTAAAGGTCGGAGCTCAACTTACCAATATCTTCGCCGGTAAGGTCGATGCATCAAAGAACCTTCGCTATATCTGTGGTAATGTGTTGACAGGTAAACAAGTTCAAGCAAACGACTTCTTGGGTGCAAAGGCAACTAGTTTGACTGTTATCCCAGAAGGAAGTGATGAACATGAATTCTTAGGCTTCATCATGCCACGTTGCAAGCAATTCAGTATGAATCGTAGTTATTTCAGCTGGTTGCAAGGGAAGAAAGAATATGCTCTTGACGCTCGCATTAAAGGTGGTGAACGTCATATGATTATGTCAGGCGAATATGATAAGGTATTCCCAATGGACATATATCCTGAATATTTGATTAAGGCTATCATTGCTGGTGATATCGACCGCATGGAAGCTTTAGGTATCTATGAAGTCGCACCTGAGGACTTCGCACTTTGTGAGTTTGTAGATTCAAGTAAGCTGGAGTTGCAACGTATTGTTCGCCAAGGCTTGGATATGCTACGTAAGGAATTGTGCTAAGTCTTTTTTAAAAAAGAATAATTAAATGAAAGCGTTAAGAAAATACTTTGATAAAATAAAACCTAACTTTGAAGAGGGAGGTAAATATCATGCTTTCCATTCGTTGTATGAAGGTTTCGAATCATTCTTGTTCGTTCCTAATACAACATCAAAGTCAGGTGTCCACATTCATGATTCTATTGATAGCAAACGAATCATGTCAATCGTGGTGATTGCATTGATACCGGCTATGTTGTTCGGTATGTACAATGTGGGTTATCAGCATTTCAATGCCATTGGTCAGCCGAATGCTGGTTTCTGGAGTCTGTTCTTTTATGGTTTCTTGGCAGTTTTGCCTAAGATAATCGTATCCTATGTTGTTGGTTTGGGTATTGAGTTTACCACTGCACAGTGGAAACATGAGGAGATTCAAGAAGGTTACTTGGTAACAGGTTTGTTGATTCCTCTGATTGTCCCAATTAACTGTCCTTTGTGGATTCTTGCTGTTGCCGTTGCCTTCTCGGTAATCTTCTGTAAGGAAGTTTTTGGCGGTACAGGTATGAATATTTTCAACCCAGCATTGATAGCTCGTGCATTCTTATTCTTTGCTTATCCTGCTAAAATGTCGGGTGATGCAGTCTGGGTAGCAACTGATTCAATTTGTGGCTTGGGTGCTGGCAATGTAATCGATGGTTTCTCTGGAGCAACTGCTTTAGGAAATGCTGCTGTAGCCAGCTCTGCAACCGCTTATCCAGCATTTTCATGGGATATGGTTACAGGTTTGATTCCGGGTTCTATTGGTGAAACAAGTGTGATTGCCATTGCTTTGGGTGCAATCCTGTTGTTATGGACAGGTGTAGCAAGTTGGAAGACGATGTTGTCAGTCTTTGTTGGTGGTGCTGTAGTTGGATTCCTCTTCAATGTTATAGGTTCTGAAACAAATGCTGTAGCCAACATGCCTTGGTATGAGCATATCTGCTTAGGAGGATTCTGTTTTGGTGCTGTTTTCATGGCAACCGATCCTGTAACATCTGCTCGTACGGAAACTGGTAAATACTATTATGGATTCTTGATTGGTGCTATTGCCATCGTAATCCGTGTATTGAACCCAGGTTATCCTGAGGGAATGATGCTTGCTATTTTGTTGATGAATGTGTTTGCTCCGTTGATTGACCACTTTGTTGTACAAAGCAATATCAGTCGTCGTGCAAAGCGTGTAAATAAGAAAGTCTAACAATTAATGCCTACGGAAATGAATACAAATAGTAATACTTATACTATCATCTATGCTTCGGTAATGGTTGTTATCGTTGCATTCCTGTTGGCGTTCGTAAGCTCAGCTTTGAAATCGAAACAAGATAAGAATATTGAGCTCGACACCAAAAAGCAGATTCTTTCGGCATTGAATGTCCGTGACATTAAGGATGCTGATGCTGAATACAATAAAATCATTAAGGCAGACATGCTATTGAATCAAGATGGTTCTTTATCAGAGAATGCACAAGGTTTTACAACAGCATTTGAGAAAGAAGCAAAAGAGAATAATCGTTTGCACGTATTCGTAGCTGACGTAAATGGAGAGAAAAAATATGTAGTTCCTGTTTATGGCGCAGGTCTTTGGGGAGCTATCTGGGGTTATGTCGCACTGAATGCCGATAAGAATACTATTTATGGTACTTATTTTTCTCATGCAAGTGAGACTCCTGGCTTGGGTGCTGAGATTGCAACAGATCACTTCCAAAGTGAATTCAAGGATAAGAAAGTCATGAACAATGATAAGGTCGCTTTGAGCGTTGTAAAGAACGGTCATGTGACAGACGCTGCTCATGAAGTAGACGGTATCTCTGGTGGAACCATCACATCAAACGGTGTAGACGCCATGTTGAAAGCTTGTCTTGAGAGCTACAATAGTTTTTTAACGAAAAATGAGGAGGAATAAAGGATGGCAGAGTTATTTTCAAAAAAGAATAAAGAAGTCTTTTTGGCTCCCCTTGGCTTGAACAATCCTGTAACCGTTCAAGTGCTCGGTATCTGTTCAGCTTTAGCTGTAACATCAAAACTGGAACCGGCTATCGTCATGGGTTTATCTGTAACCATCATTACTGCATTTAGTAACTTGGTTATCTCATTAATCCGTAAATCTGTTCCGAACCGTATACGTATCATCGTTCAGTTGGTTGTTGTCGCTGCGTTGGTAACCATCGTTAGTGAGATCTTGAAAGCCTATGCTTACGATGTTAGTGTACAGTTGTCTGTATATGTAGGTTTGATTATTACAAACTGTATCTTGATGGGACGTCTGGAGGCATTTGCAATGCAGAACGGCCCATGGGAATCTTTCCTTGATGGAGTAGGTAATGGTCTTGGTTATGCAAAGATTCTTGTAATTGTTGCTTTCTTCCGTGAGTTACTCGGATCGGGCACATTGCTTGGATTCAACATTCTGAACTATGAATGGATTAAGAATCTTGGTTATCTGAATAACGGCTTGATGTTAATGCCTCCAATGGCATTGATTATCTGTGCTTGTATTATATGGTATCAACGTGCTCATCACAAAGAGTTACAAGAGAATTAATGCTAAATTCTAAATAACGAAGAATTATGGAACATTTTTTTAGTTTGATAGTCCGTTCAATATTTGTGGACAATATGATATTCGCGTTCTTCCTAGGTATGTGTTCATATCTGGCAGTGTCGAAGACCGTGAAAACATCTTTGGGATTGGGAATTGCAGTAACTTTTGTAATGGTGGTGACTCTTCCAGTAAACTATTTACTACAGACAAAGGTACTGGCAGACGGAGCCTTGGTTGAAGGTGTTGACCTCAGTTTCCTTAGTTTTATCCTATTTATTGCAGTGATTGCAGGTATCGTACAATTGGTAGAGATGATTGTAGAACGTTTCAGTCCTTCTCTATACAACTCTTTGGGAATCTTCCTTCCTTTGATTGCTGTGAACTGCTCTATTATGGGTCTTTCTCTTTTTATGCAACAGCGCATCGGTTTAGGTGAAAGTGATCCTAAATTTATCGGTGATATCTGGGATACATTTGCATATGCAATTGGTTCTGGTATTGGTTGGCTGTTGGCTATCGTTGGTCTGGCTGCTATTCGTGAGAAGATGGCTTACTCAAATGTGCCTGCTCCTTTGAGAGGTTTGGGTATTACCTTTATCACTGTTGGTCTGATGGCTATGGCATTTATGTGTTTCTCAGGTTTGAAATTATAAAGAAAGGAATAAAACAATGAATATCAATTTAATTTTAGCGAGCATTGTAGTATTCCTTGTAGTAATACTGCTGCTTGTCATCATATTACTGGTTGCTAAATCTTATTTGCTCCCTTCTGGAAAGGTTAAGATCTCAATCAATGGAGGTGATAAAGTTTTAGAAGTTGAATCCGGAAACTCCTTATTAAATACATTGGTAACTAATGAAGTTCATTTACCATCTGCTTGTGGTGGTAAGGGCTCTTGCGGTCAGTGTAAAGTTCAGGTTCTAGAAGGTGGTGGCTCAATCCTTCCATCTGAAGTTCCTCATTTCACTCGTAAACAACAGCAAGACCATTGGCGTCTGGGTTGTCAGGTAAAGGTGAAGAACGATATGGATATTAAAGTTCCGGAATCTGTACTCGGTGTTAAGGAATGGGAGTGTACCGTTATCTCGAACAAGAATGTCTCTAGTTTCATCAAGGAGTTCATCGTTGCTTTGCCTCCTGGAGAACACATGGACTTTATTCCTGGTTCGTATGCTCAGATTCGTATTCCAAAGTACGACTGTATTGACTATGATAAGGATTTCGATAAGAACGATATTGGTCCTGATTATTTGCCTTCATGGGAGAAATTCAATATCTTCTCTTTGAAAGCTCATAATCCAGAGGATACTATCCGTGCTTATTCTATGGCAAACTATCCAGCTGAAGGTGATCGTATCACTTTAACTGTACGTATTGCTACTACTCCGTTCAAGCCACGTCCACAGGTTGGATTCCAAGATGTCCCGACAGGTATTGCTTCTTCTTATATCTTCTCTCGTAAACCGGGTGATAAGGTTATTATGAGTGGACCTTACGGAGACTTCCATCCAATCTTTGATTCTAAGAAAGAAATGATTTGGGTCGGTGGTGGTGCTGGTATGGCTCCGCTGCGCGCACAGATTATGCACATGACGAAGACTTTGAATTGCCGTGATCGTGAAATGCACTTCTTCTATGGTGCTCGCGCGTTGGTTGAGGCATTCTTCGTTGAAGATTTCCTTGAATTAGAGAAGGAATTTCCTAATTTCCACTTCCATCTGGCTCTTGACCGTCCAGATCCAGCTGCTGATGCTGCAGGTGTGAAGTATACTCCGGGATTCGTTCACCAAGTTATGTATGAGACATACTTGAAGGATCATGAAGCTCCTGAAGATATCGAATACTACATGTGTGGTCCTGGTCCGATGTCAAAGGCCGTTCAAGGAATGTTGGATGGTCTGGGTGTTGATCCTGAATCAATCATGTTCGATAATTTCGGATAATATCGACGATATTAATTAAAGCCCGATACATTATAGTATCGGGCTTTTTTGTATCTTTGTAAAACAAGTCGTCAAATGAAAAAAATAAAGATGGAATCATATTCTAAACTCACGAAGAAAGCTTTGGATCGTTTGGGTATTGAACAGTTGAATCCGATGCAACTAGCGTCTATCGATTCATGGCAGAAAGGGAAAGACATTGTCTTGCTTTCTCCTACAGGCTCTGGCAAAACATTGGCATATCTTCTTCCAATCCTTCATTCGATGAAAGAAGGTGAAAAAGGTGTTCAAGTAATTGTTTTGGTTCCATCAAGGGAATTGGCTTTACAAACCGACCAAGTCTTTAAGGCAATGGGTACTCCTTTTACTTCAATGTGTTGTTATGGTGGCCGTCCAGCCATGGACGAACATCGAAGTATGCAAGGTATTCAGCCTTCTATTATTTTTGGAACACCGGGTAGAATGAATGATCATCTATCGAAAGGGAATATTGATCCGAGAAGCGTCAGTATCCTTGTAATCGATGAGTTTGATAAATGCCTTGAATTTGGTTTTCAAGCGGAAATGGCAGATGTGCTGGCAAAACTTCCTACACTCAAGCGTCGTTTCCTGTTGTCGGCAACCGATGCTGAGGAGATTCCACAATTTACAGGGGTTACCAAATCCATTAAGTTGAATTTTCTGAATCCAGCAGAACAGTTATCTGACCGAGTACATATATATAAGGTGTTGTCTCCCCAAAAAGATAAGTTGGAAACACTCTATAACCTTCTATGTTCTTTAGGAACGGAATCAACGCTCGTATTTTGTAATTATCGTGAAAGTGTGGAACGAGTAGGAGCTTTTTTATCTTCAAAAAAATTCCCACATGGAGAGTTCCATGGTGGAATGGAACAAGATGATCGTGAAAGAGCCATCTATAAATTTCGCAATGGTAGTTGTCATGTATTGATTTCTACTGATTTGGCTGCACGAGGACTTGATATACCAAACATTGATTCTATTATCCATTATCACTTACCACTTAATGAAGACGGATATATTCATCGAAACGGGCGTACAGCACGATGGGATGCAGAAGGTAAGTCATATATGATATTGGGTCCTGATGAAACCTTGCCTGATTATTTGAAAGATGAACCTGACACTTTTGTCTTTCCTGAAAGAATACCTAAACCGTCTCAACCTATTTATACTACATTATATATAGGTAAAGGAAAGAAAGATAAAATAAATAAGATAGACATTGTCGGTTTCTTATGTAAGAAAGGAAATCTTCGTCAAGACGAGATTGGAAACATTGATGTAAAAGATCACTATTGTCTTGCTGCCATACTTCACAAAAAGTTAACTCAAACCCTCAATTTGATTAAAAATGAAAAGATTAAGGGGCAGAAAACAATTATTGAGGAGGCTAAATAATAGCAATATGTCAGTTGGCCTATGAATTTTTATAAAATTTATCAGTATTTCCTTGGGAAGTCACAAAATAATCCGTAAATTCGCCATCGTTAATTAAAAACATTGTTTAATTTATAACAAACATCAAACATGAAAAAGCATAATTTTAATGCGGGACCATCTATTCTTCCTCGCGAAACTGTAGAAAACACGGCGAAGGCCATTCTTGATTTTAACAACTCTGGTTTGTCATTGATGGAAGTAAGCCATCGTCACAAGGATTTTCAGGCAGTAATGGATGAAGCTGAAGCTTTATTTAAGGAAATATTGGGAGTTCCAGAAGGATATTCAGTATTATTCCTTGGTGGTGGTGCAAGTCTTGAATTCTGTATGGTACCGTTTAACTTCATGGAGAAGAAAGCGGCTTATTTGAATACTGGTACTTGGGCTAACAAAGCATTGAAGGAAGCTAAAGGACTTGGTTTTGGTGAAGTTGTTGAAGTAGCTTCTTCAAAAGCAGACAATTACACTTACATTCCTAAGAATTATAGTGTACCTACTGATGTTGATTATTTCCATTTCACTTCGAATAACACGATTTACGGAACGGAAATACATCATGATTTGGACTTGAATGTTCCTGTTATTGCGGATATGTCTTCTGATATCTTCTCTCGTCCAGTTGATGTTTCTAAGTATATCTGTATTTATGGTGGTGCACAGAAGAACTTGGCACCTGCCGGTGTTACTTTCGTTATTGTAAAGAACGATGCTTTGGGTAAGGTTTCACACTATATTCCTACCATGTTAGATTACCGTACTCATGTTGAGAAAGGTTCTATGTTCAATACTCCTCCTGTTGTTCCTATCTATGGTGCTTTGATGACCTTACGTTGGTTGAAGGCACAAGGTGGTGTTGAGGAAATGCAGCGTCGTGCAAAGGCAAGAGCTGAATTGCTTTACGGTGAAATTGATCGTAACAAGTTGTTCCGTGGTACTGTTACTTGTGAAGAGGACCGTTCTTATATGAATATCTGCTTCGTAATGAAGGATGAGTATAAAGAATTGGAGCCTGAGTTTGCTGCATTTGCAACAGAACATGGTATGGTTGGTGTAAAGGGTCACCGTTCTGTTGGTGGTTTCCGTGCATCATGTTACAATGCTATGCCAATTGAAAGCGTTCAAGCTTTAGTTGACTGTATGAAGGAATTTGAAAAGAAACATTAATATTGAATGAATATGAAAGTATTGGTTGCAACTCAGAAGCCGTTTGCCAAAGTGGCTGTTGACGGTATTCGTAAAGTCGTTGACGAAGCTGGTTTCGAACTTGCTTTGTTAGAGAAATACGAGGAGAAGGCTCAATTATTAGACGCTGTAAAGGATGCAGATGCTATCATCATTCGTAGTGATGTCATCGATAATGAAGTTTTTGATGCTGCCAAACAATTAAAGATTGTTGTTCGTGCTGGTGCAGGTTACGATAATGTAGACCTTGCTGCCGCTACAGCTCATAACGTTTGTGTAATGAATACTCCTGGACAGAACTCCAACGCTGTAGCTGAATTAGTATTTGGTTTGTTGGTTATGGCTGTTCGTAACTTCTATAATGGTAAATCAGGTACAGAATTGTTAGGTAAGAAATTAGGAATCTTAGCATTTGGTAATGTTGGTCGAAATGTAGCTCGCATTGCGAAGGGCTTTGGTATGGATATTTATGCTTACGATGCTTTCTGTCCAAAAGAAGCTATTGAAGCTGCTGGTGTTCATGCTGTTGATTCAACAGAAGCTTTGTTTGAAATCGCTGATATTGTTTCTTTGCATATCCCTGCAACACCAGAGACAAAGGAATCTATCAACTATGCTTTGGTAAATAAAATGCCTAAGGGTGGTATAGTTGTTAACACAGCTCGTAAAGAAGTAATCAATGAGGCAGAATTGATTCGTTTGATGGAAGAGCGTGAGGACTTAAAGTATGTTACGGATATTATGCCTGTTGCAAATGAAGAGTTTGCTTCTAAGTTTGCAGGACGTTACTTCTCTACACCTAAAAAGATGGGTGCTCAGACCGCAGAGGCAAATATCAATGCTGGTTTAGCAGCTGCCCGTCAGATTGTGGCTTACTTCAAGGAAGGCAATGAAAGATTTAGAGTAAACAAGTAAAGAATTTACTATGGCAACAGTAAAACCTTTTAAGGGAGTTCGTCCTCCACAGGATTTGGTTGAACAAGTGGTTTCCCGTCCTTATGATGTATTGGATTCGGATGAAGCTCGCAAGGAATGTGAAGGTAATGAGAAATCATTATATCATATCATCAAACCAGAGATTGACTTTCCTATAGGAACTGCAGAAGATGATCCTCTGGTGTACGAGAAGGCTGCGGAAAATTTCCAAAAATTCCAAGATAAAGGCTGGCTGGTTCAAGACGAGAAGGAATGTTATTATATTTACGCACAAACCATGAATGGTAAAACTCAGTATGGTTTGGTCGTAGGTGCTTACGTTCCTGATTACATGAATGGTGATATCAAGAAGCATGAGTTGACTCGTCGAGATAAAGAAGAAGATCGAATGAAACATGTTCGTATTAACAATGCGAATATAGAGCCGGTATTCTTTGCTTATCCTGATAATGCCGAATTGGATGCTATCGTACAAAAATATACAGCACAAAAACCTGTATATGATTTTGTTGCTCCTGATGATGGCTTCGGACATAAGTTCTGGATCATCTCTGATGATAGAGATATTAAAGCCATTACTGAGGCATTTGCCAAGATTCCTTCCATGTATATCGCCGATGGTCATCATCGTTCAGCAGCAGCTGCGTTAGTTGGTGCAGAAAAAGCACGGTTGAATCCAAATCACAAGGGCGATGAGGAATATAATTATTTCATGGCTGTTTGTTTCCCTGCAAATCAGTTGACAGTAATTGATTACAATCGCGTCGTGAAGGATTTGAATGGTTTGACTCCAAGTGAATTTCTGGATGCTGTACGCAAACATTTTGACGTGGAGGAGAAAGGCACTGAGATTTATAAGCCGAAGGCATTGCATAACTTTGCTTTATACCTTGAAGGCAAATGGTATAGTCTGACAGCTAAAGAAGGTACTTACGATGATAAGGATCCTATCGGTGTTTTGGATGTAACTATTTCATCTCATTATATTTTGGATGAAATTCTTGGTATTAAGGACCTTCGTTCAGACAAACGTATTGACTTTGTTGGTGGTATTCGTGGCTTAGGTGAATTGAAACGTCGTGTTGATAGTGGTGAAATGAAGATGGCTTTAGCCCTTTATCCTGTTTCGATGAAACAAATCATGGATATAGCTGATACTGGTAATATCATGCCTCCAAAGACAACTTGGTTTGAACCGAAGTTACGTTCAGGTCTAGTTATTCATAAACTGAGCTGATTCAAAAGAAACATTTTTCTGTTCTTATTTTAATATTTGCTTAAAATCCTCGGTAATCTCTAACAAGATATCGAGGATTTTGCTATTTTTGTAGCAACGTAATCATATTTTTATGAAAAAGTATTCTTCATTGTTATTTGTTTGCTTTATAGCATGGTTATTAGTTGGATGTTCTTCCAAGACATCCTCAGAGAAACAAAGTGATATCCGTCCCATACCTGTTATTTTTGATACGGACATGGGAAATGACGTAGACGATGCACTAGCCTTGGATATCCTTTATAAGAGTATGGATAAAGGAGATATTAATCTCTTGGCTTTAATGCTTAATAAAAAAGGTGAAGGAGCAGCAAAGTTCTTGGATATCATGAATACATGGTATGGTTATCCTCAATTACCTATTGGTATCGCGAAGAATATTGAAGATGGTAATGAGAATACTAACTATGCTCAATCAGTCTGTGACTTAAATCTTTTTCCTACAACTTTGACAGACTATGCGAATCTTCCAGATGCTCATATCTTATATAGAAAATTATTAGCTGCACAGCCAGATCATAGTGTTGTAATTATCTCAACTGGATTCTCAACCAACTTAGCTCGACTTCTGGATACTCCTGCTGATGAATATTCAGACTTAAATGGTAAGGAATTGATTAAGCAGAAAGTAAAATATATGAGTTTGATGGCAGGTGCCATTAAAATGGCTGATCACCGAGAGTTTAATATCATTCAAGATTTACCGGCTGCTCAGAAACTGTTTGCGGAATGTCCGGTGCCTCTCGTAACATCTCCGTTTGAAGTTGGGAATGCCATCAAGTATCCGGCTAAAAGTATTGAGAATGATTTTGGTTGGGCTCCACAGCATCCGATGGTTGAGGCTTATAAGGCTTATATGCAAATGCCTTATGACCGCCAGACTTGGGATTTGACAGCAGTTCTTCAAGTTCTCCATCCAAATGAATATATGACTTGTTCTGAAGAGGGAAAAATCACGGTCGACGAGGTGGGTTTGACTCATTTTGTACCAATGAAAGGTGGTATGCAATACTATCTGATGACCAATGAGGAACAGAATCAAAAGATATTGGATTATTTTTTGAATATCATACCTCAAAAACCTAAAAGCAAACAATAGTCTGTAATTAACAATCACAAATATTTTGTTATATTTGTAGTAAATTTTAAATAAAGGAAAAATGAGTACTTTGACGATTATTATTGTATCCGTATTTATCCTCGGTTACCTTTGCATCGCATTGGAGAGTGTCTTGAAAATAAATAAGGCAGCTATTGCTTTATTTATGTTCGTTATTTGCTGGACATTTTACATGGTTGATCCTCTGGATTACCTGATTGCTAACGGATATACTGGTGGAGAAGAAGGGATGTTGGCACAAATCCGTGACATTATCGAAAGCCATTTAGGTGAAACGGCTGAGACATTGTTCTTCTTGATGGGTGCCATGACCATTGTAGAGATCGTTGACTCTAATGGTGGCTTCAACTTTGTTCGTAATGCTTTGAAAACAAAGAAAAAACGTACGTTAATGTGGCGTATGGCCTTTCTTACGTTTATCCTTTCTGCAATTTTGGACAACTTGACAACAAGTATTGTCATGATTATGTTGTTACGTAAGTTGGTTACTTCCCATAATGACCGTCTGGTATACGCCTCAATGATTGTTATTGCGGCCAATAGTGGTGGTGCTTTTTCACCAATCGGAGACGTTACTACCATTATGCTTTGGATTGGAAACATGATTACGACAGGCGGTGTAATCAAGGAAATCTTTATTCCTTCATTGGTTTCAATGGTTGTACCTGTATTTATCCTTCAATATATGTTGAAAGGTGAGATTACTTATCCAAAAGAGAAGGTGGATGAAGAGGGACACGAGTTATCACAATCACAACGTCAGATATTATTTGTCATTGGAGTTGGTGGTTTGATTTTCGTACCTATTTTCCGTTATTTGACAGATCTTCCTCCATTCATGGGTATTTTGTTGATTCTTTCAATTCTGTGGATTGTTACTGAGATATTCTATCATGGAATGCAGGTTAAACAAGGAACATTTGCCAATCGTGTATCGAAAGTTTTAAGTAGAATTGATTTGCCGACAATCATGTTTTTCCTTGGTATCTTGATGGCAGTTAGCTGTTTGTCCGAGATAGGTGTCCTCACTGCTTTAGGTAGATCATTGGATCATATGACTGGTGGCAATCATTATTTGGTAACAGGTATCATTGGTGTCCTTTCCAGTATCGTAGATAACGTACCTTTGGTTGCCGGATGTATGAAGATGTATCCAGTTGCAGCTGTAGGCGACTTCGCTGTTGACGGTATTTTCTGGCAGTTGTTAGCTTACTGTGCTGGAGTTGGTGGCTCAATGTTAATCATTGGTAGTGCAGCCGGTGTTGTTATCATGGGGTTGGAGAAAATAACTTTCGGTTGGTACATGAGAAAGATTACCTGGATTGTGTTCGTGGGCTATATCGCAGGTATGTTCTCTTACTGGTTGATTAGAACATATTTATTTTAAATAACTAACTTGTGGGTAAACCTTGTGAAAATTGTAAAATGCGTGCCTATTACGACAAGAATCCCAAATCTTTCTTGGGACGTTTCTGGCGTTGGCACATCAATTTC
>CAMVLL010000026.1 GCA_947168315.1 uncultured Bacteroidota bacterium
AAGTTTATACTATTTACTTTTTTATATCTTGAGTTCAATTCATTTCAATGATTCGAATTCCTCTTGGTTCCAATTGAATTGACTTCTCCAATACGATATCCTTGTTGAGGAGAATGTCATGTCCTTTTGTTTTAGAAAGGATTTCTTTGTAGATGTCCAAAGCAAGATCTTTACTCTCGTCTGTTCCGTTCAGGAATACTAGAACAGATTTCTTGCCAAGTTTTCTTTCGTAAACATAAACACCATTGTTCGGAGCAAAATGTTTCAATGTTCCTTTGGCAATAACCTCACTGGTTTTTCTCCACTGAAGTACCTTTCTTAAGAAATTGAAAGCTTCGTTTTGGTGAGCCGTACGTCCGGATGCTTGGAACTGATTGGATGCATCTCCTTCCCAACCTCCAGGGAAATCGCATCTGAGCAATCCATCACCGTTGGCCTTGTCAGCAACCATCAGAATCTCTGTTCCGTAATAAATCTGAGGGATACCTCTTGTAGTCAGCAAGAATGTAAGGGCTTGCTTGAAGCGGTTGAGGTTCTTTGCTTTTTCCTCGTTAGAGCAGAAGCGGGAAGTGTCGTGGTTGTCGAGGAAGATGAGCAACCCCATCGGATCTTCGTACACCAGATCCTGTGCCAGATATTCATACAACTTGAATAAGCCTCCACCACCATCGTTGGTCTTTTCATCAAATGCTTGATTCATCGCATACATCAACGGGAAGTCCATGACAGTAGGCAGATAGGAATTCCTTGGAGCAGCCAGTTTGCTATCTTTCTGCCAGAAAGCAATCTGTACGTTGCTGTTCACCCATGTTTCACCGACGATATTGAAGTGTGGGTATTCTGTAAGAACGGATTTGCACCATCTTGACATCATATCAAAGTCAGCATAAGGATGAGTATCTTGGCGGATACCGTTGATATGAGCATATTCAATCCACCAAATGCTGTTCTGGATAAGATAGGTTGCCACATGACGATTGTTATGATTCAAATCCGGCATGTTACGAGTAAACCAACCATCCACAGCCAACTCACGATCATAATCTGATGCGTGAATATCTTGCACGGTTGCAGTGCGGTAAGTTGTCTGAACATAATTACCTTTGAAGTGGAACCAGTCCTTTGCAGGCATGTCCTTAAACAAATAATTGTCACTTCCACAATGGTTGAAGATCATATCCATCACAACTTTCATTCCCTTGTTGTGTGTTTTCTCCACAAAGTTCTTGAATTCCTCATTGGTTCCGAAACGACGGTCTATTTGATAATAGTCAGTGATGGCATATCCGTGATATGACCCACCACGAGCATCGTTTTCTTGTGTAGGATTGAGCCAAATAGCTGTGATACCTAAGTCGGAAATGTAATCCAAATGGTTCTCGATACCTTTCAAATCACCTCCATGACGCGCAAATGGTTCGTTGCGATCAATTGAAGTCGTCAGCATTCCTGGGATAACATCATTGTCGGGATTACCATTTGAGAAGCGATCGGGCATGATCAAATAAAGCACATCACTTGCATCGAAACCTTGAATCTGAGCTGCGTTCTCATCACGTTGCTTCAACTCATATGGTATAACAGTCTCTTTCTTCCCATTTTTTAATACTATATTGAACTGCTGTGGCTTTGCCTCAGCAATGTCCATATATATAATAAGGTAATTGGGATTCTCTAAAGACACTACCTCTGTAATGTCAATGTCCTGAGAGGTTAAGCGAACTTCACTTCTTGCAATGTTCTCTCCATATAAAAGAACCTGAAGTTCAGGATTCTTCATCCCTGCCCACCAGAAAGTAGGAGCGACTTTGTGGATGCCATTAACTGCAATTGCATCCATCGTTCCGAGAATAAGAACCATAACTAAAACTAAAATGTTTTTCATGGTGATAATTATTGATTTAAAAAATTTGTTTATTTCCCCGCTACAAAATTAGATGTCTATTCCCAAACTTATCAGAATTAGAAAGAAAATATAAATAGATAAAAACTTTAAGATATTGAAAATAAAATAAATAGTATATAGCATTCAATATAAAAATATAAATTAAAAATAGGAAATAACTGCTAACTTTTTTGAATAATTAAAATCTTTTGTACCTTTGTGCATTACCAAATATCTAATCTATGAGTAAACATTTGTTGTATTCATGCTGTGTGTTTTTCATGATTTCTTTCCCGTTGTTTGCCATCGGTCAAGAGTGGGATGAGGAGAAAGCTTTGAGTAGGTTGGATGAAGTTATCGCTCAGAAGTCTGTTTTCCAAGAACAAAAAGAACTTGAATTAAACAAAACGAAGCACAGACTTTATTCTACCTTAAATGACAGTGTACGGTCTCAGCTTTGTAACGACTTATTTGTGCAGTATTTACATTATCAGGCCGATTCTGCGTTGGTTTATGTTGATCGGAAAAGAGATTATATGTCTTTAGCTGAACGCGAAAGGCGTGAGTCGGAAATAAAAATCAACTTTGCGGAAGTATATGGCGTGATGGGATTGTATGGTGAGGCGTATTCGTTATTGGAAGAAATCGATCCTACGCAGTTGGATGTCGATTTGCGTCGTTACTATTACAGTACTTTCAGGGCTTATTATGGATGGGTTTCTGATTATACTCCGAACTCACAGGAGAAGAAAGCGTTTACATTAAAAACCCAAGTATATCGTGACTCGATCCTCCTAAGTATCGATCCGGGAATGGACGCAGATATTGTTCGGGCGGAGAAGATATTGATGGATGGTAACCCGGAGGAGTCATTAAAACTGCTAAACAGATCGTTAGAAAGTAATCCTTCAACCCAGCAACAGGCTTATATTTATTATACGTTAGCTGAGACGTATGAAGTATTGCACGACACCAAGCAAGAAGCTTATTGTTTAGCAATGACCGCTATCTCAGATTTGCAAAATGCGACAAGAGAGTATGCTTCTTTACAGAAACTGGCATACCTCATGTTTGAACAAGATGATTTAGACAGAGCTTATAAGTATTTGAATTGCTCGATGGAGGATGCGGTCAATTGTAATGCTCGATTGCGTTCAATAGAGGTGGCACAATTCTTCCCCATTATCGACAATGCTTATAAAGCGAAGGAACGTAAGAATTTGAGGATTACCCAAATCCTGCTAACGTGCGTGAGCGTGATGTCCTTATTCCTGATTGTCGCAGTCTTTTATCTGTATCGTTGGAACAAGAAAATCAGTACTACACGTAAAGCTCTGAGGCGTATAAACAAACAATTACAGGAAGTTAATAAGGAGTTGGCAGAGACAGGTAAGATTAAAGAAATGTATATTGGTCGTTACTTGGATCGTTGTGTGTCATATCTTGACAAGTTGGAAGGATATCGCCGTTCGTTGGCTCGGTTAGCCATGTCATCACATGTGGAAGAATTGTACAAAGCGATTAAGTCGGAACAGTTTATACGTGATGAACGAAAAGCGTTTTATCAGGAGTTTGATAAGTCTTTTTTGGAATTATTCCCCGATTTCATCTCTTCTTTTAATGCTTTATTACAGCCTGAGCATCAGATAACTCCTAAATCAAACGAACTGTTGACAACGGAGCTACGCGTATTTGCTTTGATACGTCTGGGTATCTCAGATAGCAATAGCATTGCTCATTTTCTGAATTATTCGTTGGCCACCATTTATAATTATCGTAGTCGAATTCGTAACAAAGCCATTCATCCGGAGAACTTTGAGGAGAATCTTATGAACTTATAAGCAATAGAAAAGGCAGGGAAATGGAGTACTCCATCTCTCCTGCCTTGATTTTTCTGTCGGTTTATGCTTTTTCTTTAATAACGCTCACACATACTGCTCCAACGATCAGTAAGATGCCGGCGAGAACTAACATATTTACTTCGGGTGATACAAAGCCCGGACGGGTAAAGAATGCAAGAATACTTCCGCCTAACGCCGCAGCCACAATTTGTGGAATACAGATTGTTCCGTTGAAAAGGCCTAAATAAGTACCCATGTGTCCTCCTGTCAACGCATTGGTCAGTATTGTAAATGGCAAAGCGAGCATTGCAGCCCAAGCACATCCGATTAATAAGAAGGAAAGGAACAATACATATTTATCGTGGATAAAGAATATGGAGATAAATCCTATTCCTCCTAAGATGAGGCTTAACGCATAGATAAACTTGCGGTTCTTGAACAAAGGAATCATGATTGCCCATAAAACAGAACCGATAGCCTGAACCGCAAAGAGGATACCTACCCAGTTTGCAGCATCTTGATATTGCGTCGACTGCGTGTCTATAACAACTCGCTGAACTCCTTTGAGCACTGTCTCAACGGTTGGGGCATCGAATGCATTTAATGCGACACTTCCATTCGTATAGGTCCACATGAACATAAAAGCAGCCCAACAGAAGAACTGAACTAATCCGACAGTCCAAAAGGCTTTCGGAGCTTTTACCAACAGTTTAAAGATGTTGGTTTTCTCTTTCTTGTCCTCTTCTTTTATTCCGTGGTATTCAGCATATTCCTCTGGAGGATACTCTTTTACCTTTACTGATGTATAAATGACACAAAGTATCAGTATAAGAGCCCCAATATAGAATGAATAGATGACGGAATCGGGGATA
The DNA here is from genome assembly GCA_947168315.1 of uncultured Bacteroidota bacterium. GTDB lineage: Bacteria > Bacteroidota > Bacteroidia > Bacteroidales > Bacteroidaceae > Phocaeicola. Next base: position 4,599 of record CAMVLL010000026.1, read on the forward strand.
ACACCTTTCGCGGCGGTGTTTTTAATCCCCAAGTAAGCGAAGATAAAGGGGAACAGATATCCTACGAGGCTTCCTGCATTACACAAGAAACTTTGGATGGAATAGGCGAGGCCCTTTTGTTTTTCATTTACCATATCTCCAACCATCATTTTGAATGGTTGCATAGCCATGTTAATGGACGTATCCAAGAACATAAGAGAGATAAGTCCGAAGACCATTGCCGCACTGACTGCCATTCCGAAACTACCGGCATTCGGCAATAAGCACATGACGGCAACTGCTATCAGCGCACCGATAAACAAATAAGGGATCCGTCGTCCGAAACGTGTCCATGTCCGATCACTAAGCACACCAATAATCGGTTGAACGATGATTCCCGCCAACGGTGGTAATATCCAAAAATAACTCAAATTATGAGGATCTGCTCCAAGTGTGGAGAAGATGCGGCTAATGTTTGCACTTTGCAGCGCATAGGCAATTTGAACACCAAAGAATCCAAAGCTGAGATTCCATAATTGCCAAAAACTTTTGTCAGGTATTTGTTTCATATCTCTTAATTTCTTCCGTTTTGATCAATCATTTCTCTTATTTTCTCGTTGAATTCGTCATTTCTCATCAAATCTTCTAACGTCAGATGCATTCGATATCTCCAGTAATGACGTGGAATAGCAGGTATGTTGATGCGCTCGGCTTCAACATCTTGATTCCGAATTTTTGCATCCATGGAGGTCCAGTCTTGGAATGAAAGGATGCATAGCATGGAAGGACATTCCAAATGTCGTTGGATGATTTCCTCGCAAATCGCTGCGGATGCTTCCTTTGGCGTCTCATCCCATCGTCCCATCACATGTTTGTAGAAATTACAAGTCTGCTCATAGTCCTCTTCCCACCATCCGCGAAGCGTTGACATGTCATGAGTAGATATAGTACAAACAGAATGATAAGGATATTCCCACACATGACCAAACTCATGTTGTGGATCCTTTGGCATACGTTGGATTTCCAGACTTAAAATCTGCAATTGGTTCATCACCCATGGAACACATTCCGGTACCATTCCCAAATCCTCACCGCAAACCAACATAGAAGTACATTGCGTAAGAATAGGAAGTTTCTTCATCGCTTGTTCATACCAGAACTGGTTGTGACGTTTGTAGTAGTAATCATTGTACAACTGGATGAAAGCTTCTTTTTCCTTCCAGCTCAATTGTTTGAACAAGTAGTCGTCTTGTGCGGCGATACGAGGATGGTACATATCTTTCTCTTTCCGATCAGGTACGAACAGTACGTTACTTATCAGAGAGTACAATCCTTCTTTCAGCTGGATATCTTTATCCGTGTTTTTCCCCTTGAAATATGTCTCTACTTTTCGCTGGGTATCGAATTCTGGTTTCATGGAATAGATATCGTGATGCTCGTTTTGTACGAAGACCTGTTTCACGAAGTTGGCGTCCTCGCCAAAGATCTCTTCCAACATACGCTCGTTGATGAATGGCTTTGTCATAAAGTTGCGTTGGAATGGCAATCCATAGTGCTCAATTTCCATAATGCTCATTGGCTTGGATGGAACGAACTGTCCCAACAAACCGTGAACGGAATGATAAGGAATTTCCCAAATACGGAAGAAGCCTAAAATGTGATCAATGCGGTATGCCGAGAAGTATTCCGCCATCTTACGGAAGCGTCTTTGCCACCAATGATACTGATCTTTCTCCATGACATCCCAGTTATATGTCGGTAATCCCCAGTTTTGTCCGTTTCTTGAGAAAGCATCTGGTGGTGCGCCAGCCTGTCCATTCATATTGAAATAATATGGTTCTACCCAAGCCTCGACACTATTACGACTTATTCCAATAGGTATATCTCCCTTTAGGATGATTCCTTTTTCTTTAGCATAATCACTTGCACCAAGTAGTTGTACATGCAATAGATATTGGATGTAATAGAAGTATGCGATTTCTTTATATACCGGACTCTTTTTGTCGCAAAGCGCTTCGATCTCTTCTTTTTTGTAAACATTGTATTGAGGCCATTGGCTGAAATCCGGTGAGCCGTACAAATCTCTTAAATAAGAAAATGCTGCATAAGGCTGGAGCCAGTGTGCGTTCGCCTCAAAGAATGTCTTAAATCCTTTTGTGTTTAAGGTATATCTTCCACTTTGTGCGTACAACGCTTTAAGGTATGCATGTTTTCCCTTGTTTACAGCCTCGTAATCTATTTGCGGCAGCGCATTCAACTCCTTTTGTTTCTCTTGGAACGACTGTTGTGCCGTTTTATCTTTGAGTGCCGGCAATTGTCTTAAGTCAATGTACATTGGATGGAACGCATAGATGGACATGCTGTTGTACGGATATGAATCGGTCCACGTATGTGTAATCGTAGTATCATTGATTGGCAATATCTGAATGGCTCTTTGGTGGGTGAGAACAGCCCAATCTACCAGTTTCTTCAAGTCGCCGAAGTCGCCTACGCCAAAGCTACCCTCGCTTCTAAGTGAAAAGACGGGGATGGCAGTACCGGCAATCCTTGCTTTTTCTGTGTTGAAATGGATTTCTTCTTCTTTTGTAACAATAACTTCTTCAGGTCGTACTTGATATCTGTAGATCATTCTGTTATCGTGCAATTCCCATTCTTTGATTTCTTTGGTCTGAGCATCGCACGCAACGAACTTATATTCCATTGGAAGTGTAATGTCATTTGCTTTTAACGTGATGATCCATTCGTTTGGTAAGATTTCTTCCATCAGCAGTGGAGAAGAAGGGTTCCAGTCACCTAAAGTCTCACCTTTTCCGCTGACTCCCAAGACGAGTCCTTTGTTGTGCAGGCAAGGACAAATCGCACGCAGTGTAATACTTCCTGACGGATCATACTCAGATGCTTTGATTTGTTTGAGATTTTTAAACTGACCGCAGAAGGCAGAACTGTAAAGTGGATCGTATAAGTCTCTCCAACTGTCTTTGACAAAGAATCTTAGCTCTTTATCTTCACTTTGAGGAATAAAGTGTTGTGTGTTTCCGTTCTCCTGACGGAAGCATTTTCCGTTTCTGTAAACTACGTATTTATACGAAAGAATGCCGTTGGGCATTGGATCTTCAAGAGAGAAACTTCCTTCCCAAAGTTTTCCATCCCTGGTGTTCAGCATAACCTCTTTATTCCCGTTCAATATCACACCAATTTCTTCTCCCCAGATGGTGTGATAGTCGATTTGAAATGTTATTTTCATACTGTCATGGTATTTGATTCGTTGTAAATTTAGTCTTTTCTCTTTATTTTCCACATAGATTTGGATAAAAATATAAGTTTATTTGTTTGTTAGTTTTGGATGATTATTTTTGTTTTTGTATTGAAAACGTCCTTTCCATCGGGAAATACTGTTGTTTTGCTCTTAGTCTTTGTTTCGTCCCATATTTGTTTCTTTGTGAGAAAATATAAATAAAAAGTCCCGAACGTTCGCTCGGGACTACCTCATGTAAGGCGTGAGGCTGGATTTAAAATGTTAGAATTAATTCTTATGCGTCGATATTCGCATAAGTTGCGTTTCTTTCTATAAACTCTCTACGCGGTTCTACTTCGTCGCCCATCAGGATTGAAAATGTCTCGTCTACATCCTGTGCTTCGTTGATAGTAACCTGTTTTAAGATGCGTCTAGTCGGATCCATAGTGGTCTCCCACAACTGATCTGGGTTCATTTCACCCAAACCTTTGTATCGTTGTGTGTGGATTCCAGTCTCTTCTCCGTTACCATACTTTTGGATGAACTCTGTTCTAGCCTCATCTGTGTAGCAGTACTCGCTGACCTTTCCTTTTGTACATTTGTACAACGGTGGATTGGCGATGTAGAGGTGACCTTGTTCGATAAGTTCCGGCATATAGCGATAGAAGAGCGTCATTATCAGGGTGTCGATGTGAGAGCCATCGACATCGGCATCGGTCATGATGATGACTTTATTGTAACGCAGCTTATCGATATTTGCTTTCTTACTATTCTCTTCTCCATCCACACCGAAGCGAACGCCAAGAGCTGTAATGATATTGTTTACCTCATCACTTTCGAAAGCCTTATGCCACATTGCTTTCTCCACATTCAGGATCTTACCTCTCAACGGAAGGATAGCTTGTGTCGCACGGCTACGTCCTTGCTTTGCGGAACCACCTGCAGAATCTCCCTCGACGAGGAATAATTCACATTCTTCAGGATTTCTGCTTGAGCAATCGGCCAACTTTCCTGGCAAGCCGCCACCACCCATTGGGTTTTTACGTTGAACGGTCTCACGAGCCTTGCGTGCAGCTATACGAGCGGTTGCAGCCAGAATGACTTTGTCAACAATAAGCTTTGCTTCTTTTGGATGTTCTTCCAAATAGTATGTCAAAGCCTCGGTAACGGCCTGATCAACAGCTCCTCTTACTTCACTGTTACCCAGTTTCATCTTGGTCTGTCCTTCAAATTGCGGCTCACCTACTTTCACTGAGATGACAGCAATCAAACCTTCGCGGAAGTCTTCACCTTCAATCTTTACTTTCGCTTTCTCCAAGGCCTTGGAATCTTCAGCATATTTGCTTAACACACGTGTCAATGCAGAGCGGAATCCTGCCTCATGAGTACCACCTTCGCGTGTATGGATGTCGTTGACGTAAGAGTGCAGGTTTTCACGGAATCCTGTGTTGTACATCAATGCACATTCAACTGGAGTACCGTTCTTTTCTGTGTTCAAATAGATGACATCGTTGATAAGAGGAGTGTTGTTCCTGTCCAAGAAACGAACGAACTCTTTCAAACCTTCATCTGAATAGAACTTTTCGAAGCGTGGGTTACCGTTTTCGTCTTTCTGACGTTCATCAGTCAAGGTGATAGTGATACCCTTGTTCAGATAAGAAAGCTCGCGCAGACGAGTCTGCAGGGTCTCAAAACTGTATTCTCTCACGGTGAAGATACTGGTATCCGGCCAGAAAGACTGTTTAGTACCGGTCTTACCACCGCATTCACCTATAACCTTAACGGGATAAAGCGCTTTTCCGTAAGCATATTCCTGTTGATAGATCTCACCGTTTCGATAAACGTTGGTCGTCATGTGTGATGAAAGAGCGTTCACACAAGATACACCTACACCATGAAGACCGCCGGATACTTTATAAGATCCTTTATCAAACTTACCTCCAGCGTGAAGAACGGTCATAACAACCTCAAGGGCTGATTTTTTCTCCTTCGGATGATAGTCCACAGGGATACCGCGACCGTTATCTTCTACGGTAATAGAGTTATCTTCATTGATGATTACGTCTATATGATCGCAATAACCGGCCAAAGCCTCGTCGATTGCGTTATCTACAACTTCATAAACAAGATGATGTAAGCCATTTTCGCTAATATCGCCGATGTACATTGCGGGGCGTTTGCGAACGGCTTCAAGTCCTTCCAAAACTTGAATGTTACTCGCTGAGTAGTTAGATTCACCTAAGATTTTTTCTTCTTCAGTCATTTCAAATTCTTACATTTTATTAGGTTTCAAAGTTACGAAAAAACAATGAATTTCCCATCTTTTTCAGTCAAAAAAAACGTGAAATAATAAGCTTAAAAGGTAAAAAAATCCTGCTTCTCAGAAAGCAAAAAAGCAGGTCTTTCGAAAGGTCGAAAATCCTGCCAAACAATAAGGCCGAATATAAAATATCCGGCCATTATCTGATTATTTCAGTAATTCTTTTTTGTAAACAGCTATCGCTTAGAGCTTATTGATATAAGCACTAACGCTTGACTTCAGATTAGCAGCTTTGTTCTTGTGGATGATATTACGCTTAGCCAACTTGTCCAACATTTTCTGCAATGTAGGGAACATCTTCAAAGCTTCTTCTTTATCTGTAGTGTTGCGTACCTTCTTCAAAAAATGACGCATTGTAACTGCATAGTAACGATTGTGCAGTCTTCTCTTCTCTGTTTGTCTGATTCTTTTCAGTGATGATTTGTGATTTGCCATCTCGACTAATCTTTTAATATAATTTGTTTTTCTTATTTATTTGTAGCCTCTGGGGGAATCGAACCCCCCTTTCAAGAATGAAAATCTTGCGTCCTAACCGATAGACGAAGAGGCCATCAGGCTTTTACCGGACATCTTGTCCTACCCATTAAAAGGAATTTTCCTTCAAATGCGGATGCAAAGGTAGGAACTCTTTTTTAATCTCCAAAACAAACAGAAGATTTTTTTTGATAAATCTAAATTTTTATGGTTTTTTCCTTACTTTTGTATATGCTCCAAAAAACGGTTGGTATTGTTCTTCGTTGTATAAAATACAATGATTCGATGAATATCGTCGACGTGTATACAAAGCTTTCAGGAAGGGCTTCTTTCCTGGTTCGGATATCACGTTCCCGTAAATCAAACGTGAAGTCCGTTCTCTTCCAACCACTTTCGTTTATCGAGTTCGAGGCTGATTTCAGGGCCAAATCATCGATCTATCCTATTCGAAACGCAAAGGTATGGATCCCATTTCAATCTATTCCATACGACCCTTATAAGTCGACTATGGCTCTTTTCCTCTCCGAATTCTTATATCGTGCGCTCAAGGAAGAGGAAGGCAACGAGGCTTTGTTCGCTTATCTGGAGAATTCCATTCTGTGGCTGGATACCTGTAAGTCGAATTTCTCTAACTTCCACTTAGTATTCTTGATGCGTTTGTCGCGTTTCTTGGGCTTATACCCGAACCTGAGTCAATACAGAGAGGGCGCTTATTTTGATATGCTGAACGCTCAGTTTTCTTCATCCTTACCTGCCCATTCCGCTTACCTCAATGTGGAAGAATCTGCCCGTGTTCCTTTGCTGATGCGCATTAATTATAAGACGATGCACTTGGTGCGGATGAACCGCTCTCAGCGTGACAGATGCCTGTTTTTGATTAATGATTACTATCGCTTGCATTTACCCGACTTCCCTGTCCTTAAATCACTGGACGTGCTGAAGGCAATCTTTGAATAATCTTCTGACTCTTATTCTCTTGTCTTGAATAATTAACCTTGTCACCAATGTGGCAAAGGCTTTCCACTAGTGTGACAAAGGCTTGTCACTAATGTGGCAAAAGCTTTCCACCTATGTGACAAGCTTAATTGGATGGAGAAATGTAACAGGATAAAAAGAAATCATCCGACTATCCTCCTTCAAATAATTATTGGGGAGGACAATCGGATGATAAAGCTATGGTTAGAATTTGAATTAGGCGAGTAGAGCTCTTACTTTTTCTGAAATGGCTTTGCCTTCGGCCTTACCAGCCAGTTTTTTTGAGGCGATACCCATTACCTTGCCCATATCTTTCATCGACGAAGCACCAACTTCTGCGATAATCTCTTTGAGGGCAGCTTCCAATTCTTCGCTACTCATCATCTTTGGTAGGTATTGTTCGAATACGGCAACCTGTGCAAATTCGGCATCTGCCAAGTCTTGGCGTCCGCTTTGTTTGTAGAGTTCACCTGATTCTTTACCTTGTTTTACCAATTTCATGATAATCTTCAGGGCATCAGCGTCAGCTAAAGTATCGTTTGCTCCCGGAGCTGTCTTTGCTTCAAGGAAAACTTTCTTAATGTTTCGTAATGCTTCCAGACGGACTTTGTCCTTGGCCTTCATGGCTTCTTTAATGTCATTGCTGACTTGTTCAAATAAATCCATATCTATATCGTTTAATTAAAATACAATTGTTGCCTGATCAGTGCTATTATTCGACGGGGTCTCTTGAACAGTGTTGTTCTCGACTTCGTTCTTCGTCTTGATGCTCTCAATATTGTTGAGTGTTAAACGAGTACGTTGGAATGTCGGAGAATCTTCAACCATGCTGATGATATCATCATTGGTCAAATCGTCCATGTCGAAGATATACGTGTTGTAGCGTGCACGCTTATTACCTGTCTTCGCCATATCTGGACCATAATAATGACCACGACGTTTAGCTTTGCTCTCTTCTTTCTCCTCTTCTTCCTCCTGTTTCTTAATCTCTTCAATCGTACGTTTGTTGAGCATATTCTCCATTCCCGGCACATCTTTGATGCCGAATCCGGTAGCGAGGACGGTGAATTTGACGCGTTGGTCAAGGCTTTCGTCAATATAGATACCCCATTTGGTCTCTACATCGCGACCGAACTTCGTCATGAAGTTATGAATCTCGTTCATTTCTTCCATCATCAACTCGTTACGAGTGCTGGATGAGATGTTGAAAAGGATTTTCTTTGAGTTGAAAATATCGTTGTTGTTGAGCAACGGTGAGTGCAATGCGTCGTTGATAGCCTGGCTTACGCGTGCTTCTCCTTCTCCGTAGCCCGTACTCATGATGGCTACACCACCATCTTTCAGTACTGTCTTGACATCATTGAAGTCGAGGTTGATCTTTCCTCTGACGGTGATGATCTCTGCGATACTTTTTGCTGCAATAGAAAGGGTGTCATCAGCCTTTCCAAAGGCAGTCATCACGGTAAGATCGGCATAGATATCACGCAATCTTTCGTTGTTGATGACCAGCAAGGCGTCAACATGCTTACTCATCTCCTCAACACCATCTAAAGCCTGGTCGATTTTTCTCGGGCCCTCGAATAAGAACGGAATGGTTACGATACCGACGGTCAGGATACCCATCTCTTTAGCTGTCTTGGCGATGATTGGGGCAGCACCTGTACCAGTTCCACCACCCATTCCAGCAGTAATGAATACCATCTTACATCCGTCGTTCAACATATTCTTGACATCCTCGATGCTTTCGTTTGTTGCCTCGCGTGCTTTTTCAGGACGGTTGCCGGCACCTAAACCTTCGTGTCCCAACTGAATCTTGATAGGGATAGGAGACTCCTGTAAAGCTTGGTTATCAGTATTACATAAAACGAACGTTACGTCGTGGATACCTTCTTTATACATGTGACTAGCAGCATTACCGCCGCCGCCGCCGACACCGATTACCTTTATGATACTAGGCTTGTCCTGCTTGAATTCGAATGGCAGACCGCCTTCCTGTGGAATATTGTTTTCTTCTTGCTCGTTCCCTGTTGGTTCGTCCTGGGAAAAAGTAAAGTCAAATGGATCTTGCTCTAACATACTCTTCTGTTTTTAATGGTTAATGAGACTTGTTCTTGAGGTTCATGCGTTTTTTACTTTTCCTCATCCAGAATTTGTCCAATCTTCGTCATGAGGGAACCGAAAATACTATTCTCCTTTTTCAATTTCTTGATAGCTCTTTCCAGTACATCGATTTCCTCCTCTTTGTCCTTAATACCCAGTTGTTTGATTTCCTCCAATCTGGTCTTAGCCTCTTTATGGTCCTTCTGTTCAATGAGTTCTTTGATCTCATTGACAGCTTGTTGATATTCTTCTTTCAGTTTCTTTTCTGCTTCTTCTTTGAGCTTCTTTTCCTTTAGCTCATTTACGATACGCTTGTTCTCTTCCTCAGCGCTTTCGCCTTCTTCTGTAAACAAAGTCTCCGGTCCACTTGGCATTTCCTTTGCTTTCTCCTTTTGTTTCGGGATACAGCAGTTCTCTTTACCGCTCATGAGGATGGAGAGAATTGTGTTCTTTGTACCGTCTTTGCTGACTTCCACGTTACCTTTTACGTTTGTCAAAGTCTCTTTTGCGATACGTACCTTGTCGGTAAGTTTAATGTTCGCAAAGGCAACCGTGATGTTTTTCAGGTTTGATCCGCCACCGGTGAGGACTGCTCCAGCCAACAACTTATCTTGATAGCCGGAAAGCATAACCTGGTTCCATACGTTTGCGAGGATCTCATTTGTTCTGGCTTCCACAATCTTGTTGAGCAGAGATGCTTCGATGGAGCATCTTCCACCGACTGTGTAAGTCTCATCTTCCTCTTCGGTGTTTATGATGTCGGGCCAAGCATCGCCGTAGCGTACTTTCAGTGCTTCTGCATCTTCCTCTTCTATTTGCTGGCTGCAGATATCCTTTGTGATATTATTTCCTCCCAGAGGAATGACAGCCAGATGGCGAAGAATGTTCTTATGATAAACCGCAATTGTCGTTGTATCAGCGCCAAAATCGACAAGCACGCAGCCGGAGCGTCTTTCAGTAGGTGAGAGAACGTTCTCAGCCAAGGCAAGAGGAGAGATGATATAATCGGCGATCTCAATATTTGCCTGTTTGAAGCATTTGTCAATGTTTTGTTTGACGTTCGTCTTTGCGATGATATTCAAGAATCTTCCCTCGATGCGGTCGGTCAAAGTCCCGACAGGCTCAACAAGGAGATTGTTCCCTACCTTATATTCTTGCGGTGCTACTTCAAGGATTTCCTGATCAACCATTGGAACTTCTCTGTTCTTGTCCAAGAGGTAGTCGACAAGTTCCTGTGTGATTTTAGTTTCTTCCTCGAAATGTTCCGTTTGTGTATGTAGGAGAGTACGTAACGATTGTCCGCTCACGCCCACATATACTTTCCCAATTTCAGCCTTCAAGGTCGATTCCAGTCTATTGATAATCGAAGTCAGGCTCTGTGCTGTACGATCGAGGTTAAAGATAACTCCGTTTCGTATACATTGGTCAGAGCTCTCGCTTGCCAATGCCAGAACTTGAACGCTTCCGTCTAGAAGCTTCTTTCCTGCAATACCTGTGATCTTGCTTGATCCCAGTTCTATTGCTGCAATAAAATCTGTTGTTGGTGCTGCCATATCTTATCTTTATCTTTTAGTGCAAATGATTTGATTATTAAACTCTAAACTAATTCTACTGTACTTGTTCCATCCCACCCTGTTCAACCCTTTCTCATAGAATGTCTTGAGCCGGTCAAGTTTTTCCTCATAATTCTCGGGCTTTCCAAGGAAGATGACGTTTTCACCTACTCTTGGAATCAGTTCGAGTTCTTTTTGGGCTGTTACATTTATTTGTTCTATTTGGGCGTTCCATAGAGAATTATCTCTTAAGAACAGTCCAAAAGCATACAATTCCTTTTTTGCAAAGTCTTTTGACACGTTTCCTGTGATGATTGGAACGTAAGCGGTACTACCAGTGGGAACCGGCATCGTTTCTCCTTTCTGATCAACATAGTAATTCTCGCCGTTATTGGCCATGACCCTCAGGAGAGGTACGCGTTGTCTGATCTTAATACCGATTTTATTGCCCGGAGTTTTGTAGCAATCCACGCTCTCAACAAACGGTTGTTTACTGATAATCTCCTCCATTTCATTGGTATTAATCTCATTGATTTTCAGTCCAACAGGAGAAATTTTTTGGCTGTTCAACAAATTTAATATGTCTTTGTTGCTGATGAAACCATAATCGATGCTATCTGTTACGACAAGGTCGACCGCCTCACAAATCGCTTCGTTTGATTTGTGATTCAGGAAAGTGCTTGCTACGACTAGATATACGGCAAGTACGATCAGTAACAAGAATATTAAAAGTTTCTTTATCATCTCTTATTCAATATTTCCGCAAATTGTGGAACGTAATCGTTCAAATCGCCTGCACCTAAGACAATCAGCACATCCAAAGGCTTCTTTGGTAACAGATCCAACAAATCCTCTTTTTTGCATATTGACTTCTCTATACCAGGACGAAGGTTGTCGTAAATCAATTTGCTCGTTACTCCTGGAATAGGCTTTTCTCTGGCAGGATAAATCTCTGTCAGAATGACTTCATCTAAGAGTGAAAGACTATCAGCAAACTCTTTGTAGAAGTCGGCTGTCCGACTATACAAATGCGGTTGGAAGATAGCCGTAAGCTTCTTGTCAGGATATAAAGCCCTTAATGAAAGGACGCTTTGCCTGATTTCCTCAGGATGATGAGCATAGTCACTTAAAAAGGCAATTCGATCGTTCTTAATCTTAAAGTCGAATCTCCGATCGACACCTTTGAATGAGGCCATTCCTTGTCTTATCTCTTCAGCATTGACGCCACTGAGCTGAGCAAGAGCCATAGCAGCGATACCGTTTTCTATATTAATCAAGACGGGAACACCCAGTTGTACGTTTTGGATGTTACCAAAAGGTGAAACAAGATCGAAAAAGATCTCGCCACCACCGATACGAATGTTTGATGCATGGAAATCTCCAGCGTCTTTACTGTATGTGAACAGACGCACTCCTTCTTGAAGATTCGGCTGAAGTTCTAATCCTTCATGTACGATCAAGGCTCCACCCGGTTTAATCAATGACGTATAATGGCGGAAGCTTTCCAGATATGCATCTTTCGTTCCGTAAATATCCAAATGATCCGCATCCGTAGCCGTGATAACCGATGCATAAGGTGAGAGCCAATGGAATGAACGGTCATACTCATCTGCCTCAATGACGATAAAGTCACTGGTGTCAGAGAGCAACAGGTTCGTGTCATAGTTCTTTGAGATACCACCCAAAAAGGCATTACACCCAACATGTGATTGATGTAAGAGATGTGCGGCCATCGTAGATGTTGTTGTCTTGCCATGCGTACCTGCCACACACAACCCCTTACCTGTTTTCGTCAACATACCTAACACCTGTGAGCGTTTTAGGATGTTAAAGTCGTGTGAACGGAAATAGGTTAGCTCGGAATGACTTTCGGGAACAGCGGGAGTGTAGACAATTAAAGTAGTTTCTTTATCCAAAAACTGTTTTGGAATAAGTTCTACATTGTCTTCATAGTGAATGGCTGCCCCTTCTTGGTTCAGTCTTTCCGTCAATTCGGTAGGAGTACGGTCATAACCTGCCACTTCTTTCCCTTTGGATAAGAAGAAGCGAACCAGAGCGCTCATGCCGATACCGCCTGCTCCAATGAAATATACTGATTTTATCGTATGTATGTTCATTGTCTTATTCTTTCAAATGACTTTCTGCGATTCGGATAACTTCTTTTGCAATAGTGATGGCGGAATCTTTGAAGGCCATTTTTTTGATATTCTCACTTAATTTGTTTAAAAGCTCAGTATCTTTGACTGTTTCTATGGCTTTGTTTACCAACAGTTCTTCAGCTTCTGCATCCTTGATGTAAAGAGCTGCTTCTTTGTTGACAAGAGCCAAGGCGTTTTTTGTTTGATGATCTTCGGCTACATTGGGTGAGGGTACTAGGATAACAGGCTTTCCTAATAAACAAAATTCGGAGATAGAACCAGCTCCGGCACGACTAATCACCAAGTCGGCTGCACTATAAGCCGAGGCCATATCGCTGATAAAGTCGGTTGTGAACAGATTTGTCGGTTCACCGGCTTGTCTTACCGCAGCTCGTGCCTCATCAATGTAAATCTTTCCTGTTTGCCAGATGAACTGAACATCCGAATTTTTGATTTCCTCTAAGTGATGCATCATACAATTGTTGATGGTGCGTGCACCCAGACTACCGCCTACAACCAGAATTGTCTTCTTGTTCTCGTCTAAATTGAATGACTTAATTGCTTCTTTCTTGTCTTTTGACTCAGTCAACAAGTTCTGACGTACAGGATTTCCAGTCAAAATAATCTTATCTTTTTCGAAGAAACGTTCCATTCCTTCATAGGCAACGCAAATCTTTTCAGCTTGTTTGGCCAATAGCTTATTGGTTACACCAGCATATGAGTTTTGTTCCTGCAGGACAATTGGAACTCCCATCATACTAGCCATCTTCAAAGTTGGCCCACTAGCATATCCACCAACACCAACCGCAATATCAGGCTTGAAATCCTTGATGATATGGCGTGCTTTCATCTGGCTTTTAGCCAGTTTGTATAAAACAGATATGTTATTGAGTACGTGTGCACGGTCAAAGCCTGCAACAGGTAATCCGATAATTCTATAACCAGCTGCGGGAACGCGTTGCATTTCCATTCTTCCTTCTGCTCCGACAAACAGAATATCTGTATCAGGAAGTAACTCTTTGATAGCGTTTGCAATAGAAACTGCAGGGAAGATATGTCCTCCTGTTCCTCCGCCACTGATGATAACTCTCAAATTCCTTTTCATACGCTTACTGTTTTATTTATTGTTCCTCTTCGTATTCTAAATCTTCTGTCAACTGATCAAGTTCCTCTTCAGGCTCTTCTTCAGCCATGTTCATAGCCATGTTCAGCAAATCTTTTGCCTTTTCCTTTTGTGCATTTTGTTTTTCCTCTTCAACCAGCTCGGCTTCTCTCTCATTTACCTCCCTGCTGACTGATAGGATCATACCGATATACGCACAATTTATCAAGGTGGATGTACCTCCCTTACTAATCAATGGTAAAGGTTGTCCGGTGATAGGGAACAAATCAACTGCTACCATCATATTCAACATAGCTTGTGAGACAAGCAGCAAAGTTATTCCCAATACCAGAAAGGCCGGAAATGTTTTCTCGCACTTATTGGCTATTCGACCCGCTCGAATCAACAACCATATATATAAGATGACCACAAAACCGCCCCCAAGCAATCCTAATTCCTCAATGATAATAGCGAAGATGAAATCAGAAAAAGCCTGAGGCAGGAAGTCGCGCTCAACACTATTACCCGGCATCTTTCCAATGATATTGCTGGAAGCGATGGCGATGTGTGCATGTGCTTTTTGTGACTCACCGTTAATATCAAATTTTGCGGCAGGAATAGCCTCTTGACCATTGGAAGAGAATATTCTGTGCTTCCAGGTAACGAACCGGTGCCCCAAAGGAATGTTACTTAAGGTTGTATCTGGGGTGATCTTCAGGAATGCTACAAAGAAGATTACTGCTGCGATAACAATTGCTGCTAATCTAATCAGTAGTTTCCAAGGAACTCTTCCGATGATCATCATCAGAAAGACTACACCAGCAAGAAGTGCTGCCGTCGATCCGTTTTCGGGCGCAATCAAAACAAACACAATACCCAAGCACCACATTATATATTTAAATGCTTTTGGGTTCGCGCTCTTCTCTTCTTGCGTTCTGGATAAGATAAAAGCTGTGATGATGATAATGGCCATCTTGGCAATCTCGGACGGTTGGAATTGGATTCCAGCTACATTCAACCATCGTGCTGCATCGTTTGTCTTATACTCTGGATGGATAAAGCCCATAGCCATGACAAACAAAAGAAGTATGATGGATAATGGGAGTAGGAAGAAAGGTAATGCCTTGAACCACTTTGACGGAATGTTGTGTACTAACACAACAATGACGAAGCCCACAATCAGGAAAACACTATGTTGCCTGATTGGTGCCCAATGGTCTCCGCTCTTATAAGTCAGGGAACTACCCGCACTAAAGACCTCAATGATGGAGATCAGACAAAGGAATAAGAATATTATCCAGATAACTCTGTCTCCTTTAAATAAGTCTTTTACTAATCCCATAATAATCTCTTATAAATTTCTGACACACTCTTTAAATTGGTCTCCTCTGTCCTCATAACTCTTGAAAAGGTCAAAGCTAGCACAGCAAGGACTGAGTAATACTGTTTCTCCTTTTTGTGCCATTTGGTAGGCTGCTTGAACAGCATCCTTCATGCTTTGAACATCTGCAACAGGTAGTCCGAACGGGTCGAAGAACTGGTGCAGTTTCTCATTATGAAGTCCCATATAGATTAGTCCACTGCACTTTTCGCGAACTAAATCAGCTATTTCGTTGTAATCATTTCCCTTATCTTTGCCACCAAGAATCAGAATCGTCTTCGTCTTCATGCTCTGCAAAGCGTACCAACATGAGTTAACGTTTGTTGCTTTGGAGTCGTTGATATATTCCACGCCTCGAACGCGACATACTTTCTCAAGTCTGTGAGGAACTCCTTGAAAATCTTGGAGTGCTTCACGGATACATTCTTTCTTGATACCTGCAAGGTTTGCTGAGATACCCGCAGCCATCGAGTTATACATATTATGAGTACCGGTCAAAGCCAATTCTTCTTGTTCCATGTTGAAGGCGATTGGCTCGACAAACACAATCTTGTCTTGATCAATATAGGCAGCAGCTCCCTCTTCTTTGTGCTCAGCAAATGGATAATAGTGTCCGTGCTCACGATACTTGGACAGTTCTCTTTGGATAATAGGATCATCCATCCAGAAAATAAACGCATCGTCATCGGTCTGGTTCTGGATAATGCGGAACTTAGCGTCAACATAGTTCTGCATTTCATAGTCATAGCGGTCAAGGTGATCAGGTGTGATATTCATTAAGACAGCTATGTTCGCACGGAAATCGTACATATTATCCAACTGGAAACTGCTAAGTTCGATGATATAATAATCATAGTTCTTCTCAGCTACTTGTAACGCAAGGCTCTGTCCGATATTTCCAGCTAAACCTACGTTCAGACCAGCTTTCTTAAAGATATGATATATCAGTGAAGTAGTGGTGGTTTTACCGTTACTACCCGTGATACAAATCGAACTCAATTTCGGAGATAATCGGCGTTCCTTTCTCTTTCAACTTCAAGATGAGCGGAGCATTATTTGGAATACCTGGGCTCTTGATGACTTCATCAGCATTTAAGATTAATTCTTCTGTGTGATGTCCTTCTTCCCAAGGGATATTCCGTTCATCCAACATCTCCTTATATTTGTCTTTGATCAGTGAAGAGTCTGAGACAAACGTGTCGAAACCTTTCTTTTGTGCGAGAATGGCTGCTCCTGTACCGCTTTCACCAGCTCCTAATATGACGATTCTTTTAGACATGATATTCTCCTTTTATCTAATTTTCAGTGTTATTATAGTTATTACCGCAAGTAAGATGGAGATAATCCAAAAACGTACGGTGATCTTCGATTCATGAAAAACAGAATTAGGCTTAGTAAACATGTATGAACATGTCGGGTCTAATTGTGCCATCGTTGTTCTGAAATGATCATGTATCGGTGTCCGTTTAAAAATACGTTGTTTGATACCTTTCTTCTTCCCTTTCTTGAAATAGCGTACTTGGAGGATGACAGATAGATTTTCAACCAAGAATATTCCGCACAGAATAGGGATAAGTAATTCTTTGTGGATAATGATAGCAAATACTGCTATGATACCTCCGATGGTTAAACTTCCAGTATCGCCCATGAATATCTGAGCGGGGAATGCGTTGTACCATAAGAAACCGATGAGGGCTCCGATAAAAGCACATATGAAAATAACGAGTTCCTCACTTCCAGGTATATACATGATGTTCAGATATCCAGCATATTCTATATGACTGGATACATACGCGAGTATTCCTAGCGTAACTCCTATTATGGCAGAGTTCCCCGCCGCCATTCCGTCCATTCCATCGTTCAAGTTTGCTCCATTTGAAACGGCAGTAACTACGAAAATAGTGATCAATACAAATAGAATCCAGCCTGCTGTCTTGGCATTGTCGCCCATGAAGCCGACGAAATCAGCATAATCCAGGTTATTATTCTTGAAAAAAGGTATGGTCGTTTTGGTTGACTTCTCGTTTTGTGATTTATGAATCACATCTACGATTTCTCCTGCCTTTTGTACTTCCACATTTTCTCTGATAACGACATTCGGACTTAAATATAAGGTGAGACCAACAATCAATCCTAAACCTACCTGTCCAATAATCTTGAATTTTCCATGCAAGCCTTCCTTATCTTTCCTGAACACCTTAATATAATCGTCCAGAAAACCGAGTGTCCCCAGCCAAATGGTAGTGATTAGCATCAATATCATATAGACATTATGGAGTTTTCCTAAAAGAAGACAAGGAATTAGGATTGCCACGATGATAATTATTCCACCCATGGTCGGTACTCCAACTTTCCCTACGTTAAATGGGTCGATAGAAACATCACGTTGAGTCTCCGATATCTGTTTGCGTTTAAGAAGATTGATAAAATATTCTCCAAAAATAGCAGAAATGACAAGTGAAAGTATAATTGCCATCATTGACCGGAACGAAACATATCCGAACATTCGGGCTCCGGGGAAGTTAAACTGCTCTAAATAATGAAACAGATAGTATAGCATGGTTTTCTTTATTTTTCGTTGCTAAATATATTTTCCAAGATTTCTTTATCATCAAAATGATATTTGACACCTTTTATCTCTTGGTAGTTCTCATGACCTTTTCCTGCGACCAAAATAACGTCGTTTGGTTGTGCCAACATACAAGCCGTCCGGATAGCTTCCTTACGATCGACAATGCTGATGACCTTATTCATGTCTTTGCTTGTCAAACCTGCGAGCATATCATTGATGATTGCTTGTGGCTCTTCAAAGCGAGGATTATCTGAAGTTATGATAACCTTATCACTGCGCTTGACAGCTTCTTGCGCCATCATTGGACGTTTGCCATGATCTCTATTGCCTCCGGCACCGACAACCGTGATGATTTTACCTTTTTTCTGAAGGACTTCTTGAATGGTATCAAGCACGTTGATGAGTGCATCGGGTGTATGAGCGTAATCTACCAATGCTGTGTAACCCTTTGGGGAACGACATGGGTCAAGCCGGCCAGCAACAGGGTGAAGCGTACTTAATTGAAGTAATACATCTTCAGGTTTCTTTCCTAAAAGACACGCAGCACCATACACAGCCAACAGGTTAGAAGCATTAAATCTTCCGATGAATTGGACATTTACTTCTATATTGTTGAAGTCTAATAACATTCCTTCAAAACCTTCTTCAAGCACTCTCCCCTTGAAGTTTCCCATTCCTTTGACAGAATAGGTATAAACTTTTGCCTTCGTATTTTGAGTCATGACAATTCCATTCTTATCATCCTTATTTGTCAATGCAAATGCACTGGCTGGAAGTGAGTCGAAGAATGCTTTCTTTGCCTTAAGATAGTTCTCAAAGGTTTTATGATAATCCAGATGGTCTCTTGTTAAGTTCGTAAATATACCACCGGCAAACTTTAGTCCACCAATTCTCTTTTGTGCAACGGCATGAGAGCTGACTTCCATGAACACATACTTACAACCTTCGTCAGCCATCCTGCCTAATAACTGGTTTAGCGTAATAGGGTCGGGAGTCGTATGGTCGGTTGGAATGGTTTCTCCATCTATATAGTTACAAACCGTTGATAGTAATCCAACTTTGTATCCGAATTGACGGAATATATTATATAATAAGGTGGCGATTGTTGTCTTGCCGTTTGTTCCGGTTACACCGACTAAGTCGACTTTGTTTGTAGGATCTCCGTAGAAATGAGTGGCGAGTAAACCTACGACACCTTCCGAATCAGCAACTTTCACATACGTAACTCCAGGAACAATCTCTTCCGGAACTTCTTCACAGATAATAGTACCGGCACCTTTTTCTATTGCTTTGGGTATGTAAACATGTCCATTTGTTTGTGTACCATTAATAGCCACAAAGGCAAATCCTTTCTGAATCTGTCTGGAATCAATATGAATACCGGTTACTTCGATATTCGTGTCCCCGATAATCTTTTCAACGCTTATATATTTGATTAGTTCCTCAAGTTTCATGTCTCTTATTTTAATGTTAAATGAATCGATTGTCCTTTACTGAAACGGCTTCCTTGTTGAATGCTTTGGCTGGTGACTTTTCCCATACCACTGATATGGACCTTTAAGCCTAAACTTTCTAAAAGGAACACCGCATCTTTGGCTCCCATCCCATGAACATTAGGAATTAGTTTGTTGTCAATTCCCATTTCATTAAAAGCTACGGAAGCTGAATCTATATCAGCCTTTCCCCATGTGATGTTTTCGTATTCCTTACCAGCAATCTGGCTACTTGGAACATTTATTTTGTTAAGTACGTATTTGGCATCGGCTACATTCCCATGTTTTACATTTGGAATCAAAACGGATGTTGAGTCTTTGGCTTCTTCAATGTTTTGTGAGATATGTTTTGCATAGATACGTTCTGAAATCTCATGGAACACAGCACCTGACATCAGTCCACCGGATGCTGGCAACCCAGGTTTCTGAATTGCTACAATACATGTGTATTTCGGATCTTTCGATGGGAAGTATCCACAGAAGCTTACAAGGTATTTGCGTACACTGTGGTAGCCACCCTTTCCTTGTGAAACCTGAGCAGTTCCTGTTTTTCCTGATACCCGGAATTGCGTTGAACCAGCTTTCTTTCCAGTTCCACCAGGTCCGTTAACTTCTTCCTCCAACATATATTGGATTTGTTGAATAGTTTTTGGAGAAGCGATAGCCTCTTTTATCACTTCTGTTGGATTTTCTTTGATAACCAATCCATCTTTGATAATTGCTTCTACAAACTTAGGCTTCACCATCACTCCATTGTTGGCAATAGCATTGTAGAATGTCAATGTCTGAATAGGTGCTAACTGTGTTTCATATCCAATTGACATCCATGCTAGTGCGGTCTTTGACCAATTGCTTTTCTTTTTGTTTGGCATTCGGATGCGTGGAGTTCCCCATCCCGGAATATCCAAGTTTAATGGTGTGGCAATACCCAAATCGTATAATCCTTGTACGAATTCCTCTGGATGATCGTAGTAATTTTTATCAATCAGTTTAGATACACCCACATTGGATGAGAACATTAATGCTTGTGTAGCGGTGATTACTCCGTAACCTCCACGATGCCAGTTATGGTCTTTCATCCAACTGCCATGCATATTATACACTCCGCTCCCAGTGTCAACGGTTTCTTCAGGTGTAATCTTACCATCTTCCAATGCCACCATTAAGGAAGCGGTCTTGAAAGTTGAACCTGGCTCCATCAAATCGGATACAGCGTTGTTACGAAGTTCGCGATAAACGCCATCATTACACTTGGTCATGTTGGCGATAGCTTTGATGTTACCGGTCTTGACTTCCATGACGATGGCAACTCCAACTGTTCCGTTAATCAGTTTCAGTTCATCAATTAATGCTTTCTCGGCGATGTCCTATCTTTACGCTCCGTCTCGGTGGCAAAAGAATTGCCCGTTATGCTCTTTCGTTATTAGATACAAATGAGAAATTGAACTTCTTGTCGGATATCTATACCGAAGTGGTCAATGGCGAATTTGATGAAGAAATCACGGAGTTCTTGGGTGAAGAAGTTAAAAAAGCCGAAGCACGTAAGAAAGTCAATAGTGCTAAACGCCGTGAAAAGAAACGTCAGCAACGTGAAGCAGCGGCAGCCGAAAAGAAAGCAGCGGAAATCCGCACTTATGAAGCGGCCAAAGGAATGGTTGATGATGTCGTTCACGAGGTTCTGATGGAACAAGTTACTTCCGAAACACCGAGATATATGCAAGTATAATCTCTTGGCTCACACAACACAAAGGAGGCTCTTTAGCCTCCTTTACTCTTGCAATAAAATAAGATTTT
>CAMVLL010000027.1 GCA_947168315.1 uncultured Bacteroidota bacterium
CACGTAGTGTCTTTGCTGCTTCAGAAAGTTGTTTGTTCATCTGTTGCAAACAGAGGGAGGCATCCGCTGAAGAGAAGGATGAGTGATGCATCCAACTATTCCACAGTCCATTTGCATAGAACAAGTCGTCGGTATTGTAGGGCTTTGGATCGCAGAGGCGTAATAAAGCCTTGCTGATAGAGGCCGGGTTGTACAACACCCCGAATGGATTCACATCACATAGGAACTTGTTAGCCGGCAACATGCTGCCGATGTTCTCGGAAAAACAAGAACCGAAAAGCATCAAGACATCATGAAGATGAATCTGAATTCCATCCTGTGAGCGTTCTACAAGTGTCCTAAACTCCATACTTCTATTCTCTTTGTCAAAAATATGAGCAAATTTACACATAAATATGTAGAAATGTACTATTTTTGTACGTTAATGTTGTTAAATAAGAAATGATGCAAGAGAATTCATATACTTTGCTGAATCAGATTGACTCACCTCAGGATTTGCGTAAACTCCAAGTGAGACAATTGCCAGAGATGTGTCAAGAGCTTCGGCAAAAGATTGTGGATGAGCTTTCATGCAATCCTGGTCATTTCGCTTCCAGCTTGGGAGTGGTTGAGCTAACCGTTGCCTTACACTATGTTTTTGATACTCCTTACGATCGTATTGTGTGGGATGTCGGGCATCAAGCCTACGGGCATAAGATCTTGACGGGACGACGGGACAGTTTCTGTACGAACCGAAAATTGAATGGACTCCGCCCATTCCCTTCTCCTTTCGAGAGCGAGTACGACTCATTCGCATGTGGACATGCTTCCAATTCTATTTCTGCCGCATTGGGTATGGCCATTGCTGCCTCAAAGAAACACGAGGACAAAAGACATGTCGTGGCTGTCATTGGTGATGGAGCCATGACTGGAGGATTGGCTTTTGAGGGATTGAACAATGCAAGCATATATCCTAATAATCTGTTGATTATCCTCAACGATAATAATATGTCCATCGACCACAATAAGAGTGGTATGGAAAACTATCTTCTTTCCTTACAGACCTCAGAGAGCTATAATTATATCCGTTATAAGCTCTCGAGGATGTTCTCCAAGATGGGATTGTTGACTGATGAACGGCGAAAAAGCATTATCCGTTTCAATAATAGCTTGAAATCCATGCTGATGCATCAGCAAAATGTGTTTGAGGGTATGAATATCCGATACTTTGGCCCGGTTGATGGTCATGATGTTGTCAACTTGGTGAAGGTGTTGAATGAGATTAAGGATATGAAAGGCCCGCGTCTGTTACACATCCATACGGTGAAAGGTAAAGGATTTGAACCGGCCGAGAAGGAGGCTACCGTATGGCATGCTCCAGGTTGCTTTGATAAAGAGACTGGCGAACGGATTGTTCCGAATACGGAAGGCTTACCACCACTCTTTCAAGACGTGTTTGGGGAGACCTTGTTGGAGTTAGCAAAACAAAATGACCGGATCGTTGGAGTGACACCGGCTATGCCTACGGGCTGTTCGATGAGTATCATGCAGAAAGAAATGCCGGATAGGGTGTTTGATGTCGGTATCGCTGAAGGACATGCTGTGACATTCTCTGGTGGTATGGCAAAGGACGGACTTCTGCCTTTCTGCAATATCTATTCTTCGTTCATGCAGCGGGCGTTCGATAACTTCATCCACGATGTAGCCTTGCTGAAACTACACGTCGTTCTCTGTTTGGATAGAGCCGGATTGGTGGGAGAGGATGGACCTACTCACCATGGAGTCTTTGACTTAGCTTGTCTGCGAACAGTACCAAACGTGATTGTAGCTTCGCCTTACAATGAAGAGGAACTACGGAACCTGATGTACACTGCTCAGTCAAAGGATACAGGACCATTTGTTATCCGTTATCCGAGAGGAAGAGGCTCGATGCCTGAATGGCATACTCCGTTTAAGGAAATAGAGATTGGCCGTGGAAGGTGCTTAAAGGAAGGAACAGACATTGCTGTTATCTCTTTAGGACCAATAGGGAAAGTGGCAGAGCAAGCTATCGCAAAGGCGGAGAAAACCACAGGAAAGCAAATCGCACATTATGATTTACGCTTTTTGAAGCCTTTAGATGAAGAAATGTTGGACGAAATAGGACGTAATTTCAAAAAAGTCCTTACCTTAGAGGATGGTTCGCTTAACGGAGGTATGGGAAGTGCCATTCTTGAGTTTATGAGTGAGCACGGATATACACCATCCATCAAACGTATCGGCATCCCCGACTCGTTTGTGCAGCATGGCGCATTAAAAGAATTATATCATTTATGTGGAATGGATGAAGAATCCATTTACAATACGTTAGTAGCATTTTAAATAGTCGAATATGAAGATAATCATTGCAGGTGCAGGAGCTGTTGGAACGCATTTGGCAAAATTGCTTTCCGGTGAGCGTCAAGATATTATCTTGATGGACGAGGATGAAGAACGTTTGGCACGGATGGATTCAAACTTTGATTTGATGACAGTATGTGCTTCTCCAACTTCTATCTCTGCTTTGAAGGATGCGGGCGTCTCGGGCACGGATTTGTTCATCGGGGTCATGCCAGATGAAAGCCGGAATATGACAGCATGTATGTTGGCTACCAATCTGGGAGCCAAGAAGACTGTTGCTCGAATAGATAACTACGAGTATCTGCTACCCAAGAACAGGGAATTCTTCTCAAAGTTGGGCGTGGACTCGCTGATTTATCCGGAAATGTTGGCCGCAAAGGAAATCGTTGACGCATTGAAGATGAGTTGGATACGTCAATGGTGGGAATTTGCCGGAGGCGCCTTGGTGCTGATAGGAACGAAGATGAGAAATACGGCGGAGATACTTGATGTCCCATTGAAAGACTTAGGTAGCCGCGATGATCCTTACCATATCGTAGCCATCAAACGAGGAAACTATACGATTATTCCTCGTGGTGACGACGTGGTGAAGGAGAATGATATCGTTTATTTCACGACGACCAAGAAACATATCCCTTATATCCGCAAAATCTCGGGTAAGGAAAGTTATGCGGATGTACGAAATGTGATTATCATGGGCGGTAGCCGGATTGCTATTCGTGCATCACAATATATACCCGACTATATGCAGGTAAAGATTATCGAGATGGATCTGAACCGTTGTCATCGTTTGACGGAGTTGGTCGATGACCGTATCATGGTTATCCATGGAGATGGCCGTGACATGAGTTTGCTGATGGAGGAAGGAATCAGAACGACGGAGGCGTTTGTTGCTCTTACAGGCAATTCCGAGACAAACATCTTGGCTTGTCTGGCTGCTAAACGTATGGGAGTGACTAAGGCAATTGCAGAAGTCGAGAACATTGATTATATCCACATGGCAGAGAGCCTGGATATCGGCACGGTTATCAATAAGAAGAAGATTGCAGCCAGCCATATCTATCAGATGATGCTGGATGCTGATGTGGCTAATGTGAAATGTCTGACCTTCTCAGATGCCGATGTGGCAGAGTTTGTTGTGAAGGAAGGCTCAAAGATAACGAAGAAACCAATCCGGGAGATGGGACTTCCTAAGGGAATAACCATTGGTGGTATGATTCGTAAGGGAGAGGGTATGCTGGTTAATGGTAACACTCAGATTCAGGCAGGCGATCATGTAATGGTATTCTGTTTGAATGAAATGATTAAAAAGGCGGAAACATTCTTTAATTAATGATTAACAAGAAGATTATATTCCGGGCGTTGGGCTTCCTGCTCTATGTGCAGGCAGGATTCTTAATTCTGTCTTTAGGCGTTTCCATCTATTATGGGGAAGATGACATGTGGGCTTTTGTCATTTCCTTGCTGATAAATTTGATGGTAGCTTCCGCATCCCATTATTATGGGAAGGGAGCCGAGCGAATTATCAGTCGAAAAGATGGATATGTTATTGTCGCATCAGCCTGGTTTGTCTCTTCTTTGTTGGGTATGTTGCCTTACCTTATCAGTGGATATATCAAGGATGTATCGGACGCCTTCTTCGAATCGATGTCGGGTTTTACCTCGACAGGGGCTACTATTCTCGATAATATCGAGTCGTTCCCTCATGGTTTGTTGTTCTGGCGTAGCCTGACGGAGTGGATAGGTGGTTTGGGAATCGTCTTCTTTACCATTGCCATACTGCCGATGATTGGTTCTGGCGGTGTGAAATTATTTGCCGCTGAGGCTTCGGTTGTCAACCGGGATAAGGTAAATCCACGTATTGGAATAACGGCAAAATGGATTTGGTCTATTTATATCGGTTTGACCATATCACAAGCCTTCTTGCTGTTCTTCAGTGGTATGAATGTTTTCGATAGTATCTGCCATGCATTGACTACATGTTCGACTGGCGGGTTCTCAACGAAGCAGGCAAGTATTGCTTATTTCCAATCACCTCGGATAGAATATATCACCATCTGCTTCATGTTCCTTTCTGGAATCAACTATTCCTTATTATATGTCGCACTGCTAAGAGGAAAGCTCAAGCGATTGATGTCGAATACGGAGTTCCAGTATTATGTCTGCATCATGGTGATTGCCGTTGTGATTGTCACTATCGGCTTACTGGTCGGCGGCGAGAGCGGTTTTGAGGAATCATTCCGCAAGGCATTGTTCCAGGTGGTGGCCATTCAGACTTCTACGGGCTTTATGTCGGATGATTATATGTTGTGGACGCCGAGTCTTTGGATGTTGCTCAGTATGCTGATGATCGTAGGGTCGTGTGCAGGTTCTACATCAGGAGGTATCAAATGTGTGCGAATAGCGATTATGAGCAAGGTTGCTCATAACGAGTTCCGCCACTTCGTTCATCCGAATGCGGTCATTCCTGTTCGTATCAATCGGCAGGTGGTTTCTGTGAATACCAAGAATATCGTGCTGGCATTCATCTTTACTTATCTGGTAGTGTTGTTCGTCTGCTGGTTGCTGTTGATGGCCTTAGGTATGAACTTCACCGAAGCATACGGTGCGGTAGTTTCCTGCTTGGGAAATACCGGGCCAGCGTTGGGTAGTTGTGGCCCGGCTTATTCTTACAGTGCCATTCCGACGGCAGCTAAATGGGCTTGTTCAGCTTTGATGCTGACGGGTCGTCTGGAATTGTTCACTATCCTGTTGTTATTCTTACCTAGTTTCTGGAAAAGACATTAAAGAGCTTTCAGATAATCCATAAACTCGTCAACGTCTTGTTCTGTCGTGTCCCATGAGGTGACCAGACGGATCTCGTTGGTGTTCTCATTCCAGAAATAGAAGAAATATTTTTTCAATAATGCATCTTCTTTCTCACGTGGCATCGTAAGGAAGAGTTGGTTACTCTCCATTTTCTGGGTAAAGTGTACATCGGGTAATTGTTTTAGCGCTTCTTCCAACTTCTTTGCCATCGCATTGGCATGTGAAGCGCAACGTAACCAAAGGTCATTGGTAAGGAAAGCTGTAAACTGGCAAGCGATGTAACGCATCTTGCTTGCTAACTGGCAGGCCTGCTTACGGGCATAACGTGCCTCTTTCATCAAGTCGGGGTCGAAAATAACAACACATTCTGCTCCCATCAGTCCGTTCTTTGTTCCGCCAAGAGTCAAGGTGTCTACACCACATGCTCCAGAAACCTCATCCAATGTAACACCTAATGCTGCAGCAGCGTTGCTGATACGGGCTCCGTCCATATGCACTTTTAACCCGTATTGATGGGCAAAGTCGCACAGCTCCCGAACTTCCTTCGGAGTATAAACCGTTCCGAGCTCAGAACATTGGCTGATATAGATGGCTCCGGGTTGTGAGTGATGCTCTACCCCGAAATTAATCATATACGGTTTCAACAGTTCCGGCGTCAACTTCCCGTCAGGAGTAGGGATTGTCCGCATAAAACAGCCGGTTGCCTTGGTTGGAGCACCACATTCATCTACCGAGATATGAGCAGTGTCGGCGCAGAAGATGATATGGTACGGACGAGTCATCAATTGCAAGGCCATCGTATTACTGCCTGTTCCATTAAATACAAACAATGCTTCACAAGGACGGTTGAACTGTGCTTTTACAATTTTGGTTGCTTCTTCTGTGAAGGCATCATCTCCATAACTGATGACTTGTCCCTCATTGGCTTTTGCCAAAGCTTCCATCACCTCCGGATGAACGCTGGAATTGTTGTCGGATGCAAAACTTCTCATTTTTATTGCTTTATATGTTGAAATTATTGACTGCAAAAATACTTCTTTTTTTCGAGCTAATGCGTGAAGCCTACTAATTGTTTATGCTTTTAGGTTTTTTTTATTTTTTTGTGACAAAGGCAGACAAACATGTTGTACCTTTGTCTCTTGAAAAGAAATAAATAGTATGTATCCTTATAAATTCAATCCAATCTTGAAATCCACGATATGGGGTGGAGATCAAATCATTCCGTTTAAGCATCTGAGTGTTCAACAAGAGCAAGTAGGCGAGAGCTGGGAGATATCGGCTGTCCCTGGCGATGAATCTATCGTAGCTAATGGTATCGACAAGGGACGGAATTTGGCCGAGTTGGTTAAGTCGTATAGAGAGAAGTTGGTAGGAAAGGAAAATTATGAGCGTTTTGGTGATACTTTCCCTTTGTTGGTAAAATTTATTGATGCTCGTGACGACCTCTCCATCCAGGTACATCCCAATGATGAACTGGCAATGAGACGCCATCATTCTATGGGAAAGACAGAGATGTGGTACATCATTGACAACGCTCACGGCACTGCACACCTTCGGTCTGGCTTAAAGAAGCAGTTGACCCCTGATGAATACGCCGAAATGGTGGATAACCATACGATTACCGATGCGCTGGATGAATATGCCGTTCAACCGGGTGATGTGTTCTTTCTACCGGCAGGCCGAATTCATAGCATTGGAACAGGTTGTTTCTTGGCTGAGATTCAGCAGACCAGCAATGTGACATATCGTATCTATGATTTCAATAGAAAAGATAAAAATGGTAATACGCGCGAACTGCATACGGAATTGGCTAAAGAGGCAATCGACTATACGGTAAAGGATGATTATCGAACAAAGTATGAGCCTCGGATGAATGAACCGGTTGAGTTGGTACGCTGTCCTTATTTTACCACATCGGTTTATGATCTGACTGAGGATATGACCATGGATTACAGTGAGCTAGACTCATTTGTTATCTATGTTTGTATGGAAGGTAGCGGTATCATCGTTGATGAAGAAGGAAATGAGTTGCCGATTCAAGCAGGTGAATCTATTCTTTTCCCAGCCTTGACTAAAGAGGTGCACGTAAAAGTAAACGATCATTTGAAGTTCTTGGAAAGCTACGTGTAAAAACTCGATGTTTCGTTTCAAAAACTTGACGTTTCGTCTCAAAAACTCGATGTTTGGCTTCAAAAACTCGAATTCTGAATAGAATAATACGATAATAATATACCAGCGGACGACACAAGGTCGTCCCCTACAGTTTGTGTTATTGTTATCGTCATCGTTATCGTTTCCGTTCTCGTTCTCGGCAACACCTCCCTATGCCCTTAAATTAAAAAATAGCCTTCACCTTCACCGTTTTTATAATTTGCTTATTATCAAATAATTGTAAAGTCGAAAAAACTAAAAAGGTGAACCCTTAGGGTTCACCAGGCCGAAAATCCCCAAAAATGGGTCTGCGGATTTTTCAATAAAAATCTGTTTGTAGGGAATGACAAATATAAACCCGCCCACAAATGTGAGCGGGTCGGATTATTTATTACAATAACTCTCGTTACAGTGATGCGATAAACTCGGTCATGGCAGGAACTGCTTTCTTTGCTTCCAAGTACAACTTATATTGTGCTTTTGTGCGCACTAGGTTGTGCTCCTTGAAGTTGATATGATAGTATGTATCCCCGTTAATATAATCTGCGAGGAAGCGGACTGCCTGCATATATGGGAACAATGTTGCTGCGTACGGAAGATTATCTCTTTCAATAGGGGTTAGGAAGGACTTTGTGGATTCGATATAACCTTTGGCAAAAGCCTTGAAAATCTCCATATTGAATGTAACCTTGTCTAAATCTGGTTCGTCTTCGGCTCCTGTGTTTGCTGCAGAACGAAGGAAGTCGCCAAAATCAGAGAAGACAAAACTAGGCATAACAGTATCAAGGTCGATGACGCACAATACTTCATGACTGTCCTCATCAAAAAGCATGTTGGTCACTTTGGTGTCGCAGTGGCAAATGCGTTTTGGCAATAAGTCCTGACGATAGAGCTCTTCAGCCTTGCACATTTCGTCGGCATCTTTTTCAATCTCATTTACAATATCCTGTACCTCTTTCAAACGTCCTACAGCATCTGCAGCCACTGCTTCACGCAGTTGACGGATACGGAGTTCCATATTGTGAAAATCAGGGATGGTCTCGCCTAATTTCTCAGGCACGTCGGCCAACATGGCTTCGAACTCACCAAACTTCAGTCCAACAAGGTAGGAGGATTCAGGAGTAACCGCCTCCAAGGTGACAGAACGTGGAATATAGATACAGATACGCCAGTATCCTTCTCCATCAAAGAAATACGTCTTACCATCTTTGGCAGGAATAAATCGCAATACCTTCCTGTCGATATCCGTTTCTTTTTGTGCTTCTAACTTTGCACGGATATGAGCGGTGACAACCTCAATATTATGTTGTAGTAAATCGATATTCTGGAAGACGTTGTGATTTACACGTTGTAAGATATAATCAGCTTCGTTCGGATCTTCCGACTTTACGATATAGGTGCGATTAATCCAACCGGAAGTGAGTTGTTTCACTTCTGCAACTTTCCCGACTTGTGGGAACTGAGCAATGATTTCTTTAATTTCCATAGTAATTTTTAATATTTTGATTTGCGAATATAGTGATTTTTTGTGATATTTACGATGTTTCTTTAAAAAGAGGGTAAAAATCAATATTTGGACAAAATTTAAGAATAAAATTCCACCAGTTAATATTTATTAACAATTATACCTCTATTATATTAATTATTTTTTCATAAATTGCGTACGGTTTGTATAGTCTGTACAAACTTTAAAGTTTAAAAGTGGTATAAAAGAGGGTAAACACTATAATAGACATGCACAAAATAGAATAAGGAAAACAATCCCTGAATCTATTTTCGTATTTTTGTTGATTGAGTAGAGAAATAATACGTTTTTGTGAGTTGAGAAAAGTCATTAATTATCAAAAATATCATAATGAGAAGGGGTAAATATCTTTTAGGTTTACTACTGACAGGTTTGATAGCCTGTACAAGTGACGGCTTGGTGCCTGATAATGGCAGTGAGTTACAAAAAGGGAAGGAATTGGAGAAAGTAGTCTTCAACATTCCTGACTTGGATTTTGATGACCCACAAACCCGAGCCTATTATAGTGCAACAGATAATGCTTTGTCATTTCGTTGGTCTTCATACGATACTGTTGGTATCTTTTCTTCTAAGGGTAGTCAGGTAGCCTTCCCTTTGGAAAGTGGGAATGGAGGTAATACGGCTATCTTCGATGGAAAGGGATGGGGTTTGTTAGCAGGTGAGACCTACCAGGCATATTACCCTTACAACTATACCAACAGAAACTCTGAGAGAATCGAATTTGATAATACCACTCAGATTCGATATTCCATGGATAATCCAACATCGGGTTTAAGCAAAACTGACTTCATGTACTCAGAAAGGACTACTCCAACTGGGAATACTTTGACTTTTAGCTTGAAACGCTTGGGATCTATCGTTCGAGTAGATGTGGATTTGTCGGCTTTAGGTCAGAATGATATTAGTCCTTCAGGCTTGGTTATTGAAGAGGCTGAACTCATTGCTAAAAACTATGCTTTACCAAGCCACATTGTTTTTAATGGTATTTCTGGTAATAGTATTGGTTGGGAATCAACAGGAAAATCTATCAAACTGAAAATATTGAATCCTTCTGCTTTTGAAGGCGATGTGGCCAGTTTCTATTTTATGGTATATGATTATATTAGGACAGAAAGTGAAACATATACCCTCACCATTAAGGCGGCAGATGGATTTAAATATGTTGTACCTCTGGGTGATGTAGAGAATAGTTTTGTGGCTGGAAAGGCTTATCGCTTAACAGGTATTGCAAAAAATGCTTCTAATTATATTACAAACGCCAATTTAGTGGCAGCAATCAAGGCATCTGACAATTCAATAACAACAAATAGTGATGGATGGATTGATGTTTCCGCCAATCAATCGAAGTTAGAAGCAATTAAGAGTATTAATCTTTCTTATAAGCGTGATCCTCATGTTTGTGATGAAATAGGTGCCTTAAAGGGATTGGAAACTTTATATTGTATCTACAATTCTATTGAGCATTTGGATCTTTCAAACCTAACAGAATTAATTGTCTTAAACGTTTCTAATAATAATTTGACGGAATTAGACCTTAGCTCGAATAAAAAGTTAGAAAACTTGACATGTCTCATTAACAGGTTGACCTATTTAGACTTGTCGAGCAATACTGTTTTATGGAGATTGAATTGTGCGAGTAATCAGTTATCTCATTTGGATATTCACAGTCCTTTGAGTAATCTTATTTGTAGCGATAATAATATTCAAAGTATTACTACCAATCAACAACAAAACTCTCTTTATGAGTTAATATGCGACGATAACCAGATTTATGAATTAAATAGCTTCATTCAAGGTGCAGAAAGTTTGGGGACTCTTGATTGTAGCAATAACAAGTTAACCGACTTAGAATTACGCAGTCTGACGGCTCTAAAGATATTAGATTGTTCTGATAATCAATTAAGTGACTTGAACATTTATTCTACAAAAGTAAGCAGTTTGAAATGTCAGAACAATAATCTTCGATACATTAACGTGAATGGACAGGTTAAAGGCACGAGATTATTAACACAACTCAGCACGTTGCATGCTTATGGGAATATGTTGGATGCTTTGTATATAGATGGACTGAGATCCTTGGATATCACGGGTGAAGGTTTCCAGGTAGGCTATCAGAGAGATATTCATCCTTGGGTAATTATCGACAGCCAACAGTATGCACAATTAGCAAATTTATATGAACCACAAGGAGTAAATAATGGAATTGTGTGGAAATATGATACGATAGATTATATCACGAATCCGAATTTAGTCGCTGCTATCATAAGTAAAAATTCGTTTATTACAAAAAATACAGATGGCTACATTCCTGTGGAAGCTAATAAAACGAAGTTGGATGGTATTACATCTATTGATGTTTCAGATAAGAATGATCCAAATTGTTGTGATGAAATCAGTGTTTTAACTGGACTTACATCACTAGATTGTAATAACAACAACATTTCTTCATTGATTATAAACAAATTGACTCAATTAGAGCGTCTATCTTGTAATAATAATAATCTTTCCAGTTTGGACATTACAAGAAATACGAAATTAATAGAGTTGTCTTGTTCTTTTAATAAATTGACTTATTTAAACTTAACTTATAATACTCAACTTATAAATTTGTTCTGTGGAAATAACAAAATTAGCAGTTTATCCATGCCTTCTTCAAAAACGACATTGAAGCAACTGTTTTGTGATAATAATGAATTAACCCAATTGAATGTTTCAGGTTGTACGGGACTTACGAATTTGGTCTGTCCTTATAACCATATGAATTATTTAGACATTCGGACTTGTACAAATTTACCATTAACGAATGTTTTTTGTGGCGGTCAGACAAGTACAACAGGAGCATCTCTGCAATTGTCATTACACTATAAATATAAATCTGGCCAAGGTAGTTTTAATTATACGGATCCAGATAATGGAAATGTTGATCTGATACTGGATGACACATCAAATTAAAAGGAGGCGACTTATGAAAAAGTATATATATTTAATAGGTGTAACGTTACTGGCTGTGATGATGGCTTGTACCTCTGAGGATTTGGTCCCACAACAGGCCGAAGGCTTGAACCTTACTGATGGCGATTTGATTGAACAGATCAGTTTTACTGTTCCAGAACTTATCAGCGATGAACCTTTAACCAAAGGACTTTATGATATAACGAACGTTGAAACAAATCCAGGTAAGTTCATGTGGACTCAAGGAGACACTATCGGCGTTTTCTCATTGCCAAAAGGACAATATGGATGGCAATTGTCAAATCAAATTTATTTCCCTTTTAATGAAAAGGGAACAGGAAGCACAGCTTTCTTTGATGGCGCAGGATGGGGCCTTCGTACGGGTTATAGTTATAGCGCTTATTATCCATACAAATTTGAGAACCGTAATTATAGAGAGATTGAAATCGATTATAGGAACCAAAGGCAGTTAATGGATGGTCAGTGGGGAGACCCTACTTTGATTTCTAAAGAACTTTCCAAATATGACTTTATGGTTTCAGGTTCTATTACGCCAACGGATAAATCGTTGAAAATTAATATGAAACGATTAGGTGCCATCGCTTGGTTCGATATAGATATACAATCAGCCTTTGCTGATGGTGATTTGTCTACCCGCTCATTTAAAGAGATGATTTTGCGATCGGATGAAGATGTCTTTTCTGTTAAGAATACCTTGGACTTAATGACCGAAACACCAGTGCTGGAGAGTATGGAAAAAGCTTCTTCTATCTCGATAGCGTTGGGTGGGGAAAAGGGTACACCAGATGGCCAGTGGGTATTTTCATCTACCTATGACTATAATCCTGCAGTATACATGGCGTTACCGCCAACAGATTTGACCGGTAAAACACTTCAACTGATTTTGATTGATGTGAATGATAATCGTTATGTGGCTCAGGTGGAAGGAAAGAATATTGAGGCGGGTAAGTTCTATCACTTTGCGTGTGTGGCTAATAAGGTTGGTAGCGTAATTACAAATCCAAACATTATCGCTGCTATCGAGGCTCAAGCTTCATCCTTAGAATTCGCTATTGAGTATACATCCGAAGGTTATATTGATCCTTATGGTGAATGGAATTACTATTTGAACACCTTGGATTTGAGCAACAAACATGATCCATCCATTGTTGACGAGTTACCATTATTATATCATCTTACAAATTTGGACGTATCGGGTAATGACTTGGATAGACTGGATGTTTCAGGGTTAAATGAATTGACTAGGTTGGTTTGTAGCAATAACAAATTGAAGGAATTGATTTTGCCGTCAGGCAATAGCTCATATGGGAATGATTTGGTGGAACTCGTTGCCATGTATAATCAGTTGACCTCAATAGATTTGAGCAGATGTACCAATTTGGAATATTTGTATCTGGAAAGTAACAAGCTTCCATATGTAAATGTGAATTATTGTACTAATTTAAAGTATTTAGTGGTTAGCGAGAATGAGTTGACCTCAATAGATGTTAGCAATAATACAGAGCTGGAAAGTTTGACAGTAAGCACCAATAAGCTCAAGAATATTGACGTCTCAAATAATAATAAGTTGACAGATTTGATCGTTGGTCGAAATAATCTGAAGAATCTGGATATTAATCATTTGACCTCCTTATTGACTTTGAGCGCTTATGAATGTGGCTTATCAGATATAGATTTGTCAAGTTTCCCAGAATTGACATACTTAGATGTTTCAGGCAATAATTTGACTACGTTGGACTTAACATCAAATACGAAACTGAAAATCTTGAGAATCTCTGATAATCCGTTAAGCGGAGTATTGGATTATACTAGCCTTTCTGATTTAGAGCAGATTTATTGTTCATATACCAAGGTAGAAGAACTTAATCTTTATAATCTTAAGAAGCTAACAAGAATAGAAGCCACAAATAATACCGAATTGGGTGAGTTAAAATGTTTCAATTGCAACTTAAATAACTTATTTGTTCAGGGATGTACGAATTTATATTCATTACAATGTGCTAACAATAAGCTAACATCTTTGTTACTATCAAGTTGTAAAAGTATATCTACTCTATCATGTGAATACAATGAATTGACATTTTTATCATTGAATATTCAAACTGTTCCAGGTGTTGAGAAGATAAGATGGATCTCATGTTATAATAATCATTTGAGCTCTTTGGATTTGTCGAACAGTGACCTTTATATATGGAATCAAACAGATATGATGATTCGTTCTTTGGTTAATGTCGGTAGGCAGCTTAAAGCCGATGGTAATAATCAGGAATTGACCTTATATGTACCAAAAGACAAATATGATACCGAGGCAAAGAGAACGGCATTGCAGGAATTGTTAAGACAAAATTCATTGAATATGTTGGTTGTAGTGGCAGTTAAGTAAAATGAAATAAAAACGGAGTGTACGTATTATGCGTCAAGTTCCCACACTTCATTTGTTGGACGTTCGCCCGAGGGAACAAGCGAACACAAACATAATTTAACCATGGATAAGAATTATGTAATGCCTGAAATCGAGGTTGTCGAGATGGAACTCCAGAGCCCTGTTTTGGAGGAATCTGATGGTTCTGTTAACGGTGATGTTGATCCGTGATGGATTCAGGTTCATTGAAGTTACTCTTATGAATAATCCGTGAGGGTAACTTCCCTTTGGAAATTAAATAATAATTAATAATATGCGCATTATGAGAAAGTTAACAAATTTGTTTTTGATGGCTGCTTTTTCGGTAGGATTGGTAGCATGTAGTAATCAGGATGAGCCTGTTGTTAGTAATGGCGAGCTCCAGACGATTGACGTGACAATTGATGAAACTGACGGAGCTACAACTCGTACAACGTCAGTAGTTAATTCATCTGATCCAGACAAGGTGTCCTTTACTCTAAGTAATAAGGATACATTAGGCATTTTCACCAGTGCAGGTGGAGCGCAACTTAGTTTCCCAATATCTGGATCGGGAGGTTCATTCTCCTTTACAGGAGGTGGCTGGGGCTTAAAGAGTGCTTATACGTATGCTGCTTATATCCCATTCAGCAAGAAGAACTATGATCGTACCAACAAAACAATTCCTCTGAATTATGTTGGCCAGGTTCAGAACGGATTGAATAATGCTGCTCACATGGGTAAATTCGACTATCAAGCAAGTGCCGGTGTTAAACCAGTAAACGACAAGGCTTCCATTAATCTGAAACGTCAAAGCGCAATTATCGTATTCAAGTTGACTATGCCGGTAGCTGCAGAAATTAAGTCTGCCACTATCTCTACTAATGGTCATTCTATTTTTATTAGACAAAATAATCTTGATATTTCTGGAACGACTATAAATCTTTCTACTACTTCAGCAAATAAGTCAACTAAGGCAACCCTGTATCTGGAAAATTGTACAACTCAGGCCAATAAAGAGTTCAGACTGTATATGATGGCTGGTGTTCCAGTAGCAATTGGTTCAAAGACATTAAGACTTGCTGTTCGGACAAGTACTGGTGAAATTTATTATACAGGTAATTTAACGAAATACTATCCTACAGATTCTACTACTGATTGGGCTACTAATACTCGTTTCTGCTACAAAGCAACTTTGAGGTTGTATACAGGTACAGTTCCTGAAAAATATATTGATGATCTTGTAGGCTCATTGGATCAGCCAGCTGTTACTGTTCCTGATCCAGGAGCATGGAATTAATAACTAATCCAAAATAGTAAAAAAGAGTAGCAACCATGGATTGCTACTCTTTTTTTAATAGCTACGGAAGAAATAGTACTTCCTCAAACGTCCCATATGAACCATCCACAAATCCCAAACTGGGGACGTAATGGTTCAAGTACATACGCACCTTTTTCTCTCCAGGAACGTATATGCCAGCAAACCCTGTATTTTTATTATCGTAATTGCCGATAACACTGATCTTACCATAAGTGTTATCTGTCCACGCGAATTGTGATTTTACTTCTATCGTATTATCGTCTTTTATGGATACAATCACATCTACACCTTTCTCAAACAGGTCCTTCATCTTATAGGTATTGTAACCTACGGCTTTCTCTAACTTTTCGGTCCATTCATTATCAAATGACTCGGAATAGAAGTAACCATCTTCGCACGCTTCCCACTCATAGTCGCGCTTCACTTTAATAACTGTTTTAGAAATGACATTGTTAAGTATCTCGTCGGCAGTGGCAATGTCTTCTTCACTTAAGTTCAACGCACATTCGTATTCCTCACCCAATTCCATATTCTGAGCTGTCAGATTGATCACAAATATGGTTTGTCCTGCCTCAAATGTTATGGAACCGTTGTTTGGGTCAATGAAATACCCATTCTCATTCCCCGAAATCGTGTAATGTGCGGTATAACTACCGTCCGACAGTGCGCGAATGACACGAATAGGAATCTCAACGGATGCTCCCTTCGCTAGAATTTGGTCAGGCTTCTCTATCTCAAATGATATATTTTGGGTCGTAGGCGTATATGTTGCCCCCACATTGTCTTGATTGCACGAGGCCATCAGACCAGCAACCATGACAATCAAACCAAATAATGTTTTCTTTGATTTCATAATATCAATGTTTAAAGATTATTTATAATCATCCATCGGGTTTTGATCATTCTCAAGTGACATGTTCACGTTCCCGTCAAACTCACTTTGTGGAATAAGGAATACCCATATATAACATTCCGGATCATCTGTAGGCCTGTTTGACAACCGATAGGATGCAACACTCCACCCTTGATCGTAAGTACGACGGAACCCTTGATGCAAACGTTTCAAATCATATAGTCTTCCATATTCTCCCCATAACTCAATACGTCGTTGCGTGATGATTTCTTCCAATAACGAACTCGTTTCCTCATTGGACGTGACACCTAATGCCGTTCCTGTCTTTTCACATTTATACTCAGGATCTCGTACACTCATCAAAGCCATCAAATCTGCCTTTGCGGATACTTCATCTCCTAAGCGGCATTCGGCTTCAGCTGCCATCAAGTACAGTTCTTCCTGGCGCATCAAGATATAATCCCCAGTCCAGTCCTTCGCACTGATAAAGTGGAACTTGTCGTTGATATAACCGGAGATGACATTCCCATCATCATCACGGATGTTATATTGTGATCCTGGGTTCCACCAAGCACGACGTTCATCTTTTTGTCCCATTTTGCTATATAGAATCTTGTTGATGGTCTTTGGTGAGTTGATGCCATATCCGAAAATCGTGTCCAAGTGGGTAAAGAAACCATTATAACCTGTTGCCTGATCCGACTTAATCTTAAATCCCCAGAGTACATTTCCTGCTTCCGCATCATTCACACCATAGAAATCGGCGGTATGTAAGATTCTTTTTCCACTGGCAGAGATAGCTTCATGAGCCGCCTCCTTAGCATCCTGCCAATTATTCTCTACTAAAGCAATCCGTGCTTTCAACCCTAATGCCGTCGCATAACTGATATGACTCGGATGTTGCTGGGTCGTTCCCTTCAACAAGGCTACTGCCTTATTGATATCAGAATCGATCTGTGCATATACTTCTCTATTTTTTGACCGTGGTTGACCTTCAGTCTCAGGTGTTGTTGGCTCCGTATAGATTGGAACACAAGGTTCGTCTTCGTGTCCTACCATGGTACGAGCGAAATTCTGAGCTAACATAAAGTAACTATAGGCACGGATAGCATAACATTGTCCCATGATATAGTTAATATCCTTGGTATCTCCTTTCATGGTTTCTTCTGCAGCCAGAATGTAGTTGGCATTGGCAATCCAAGAATAGTGCATGCTCCATATCGTATAGCATCGCTCAGCCGTACTGGTGAAATAATTTTTAAACCGATACAGGACATCCCATAAAAACCATCCTGATCCGTCGGCCCCTAAGACCATATCCTCAGCCATGGCATCGTTCATAAAGTTGAAGCTCATAGGTCCAAAAGCTTCTGCATTACTTGAGGTGTACATTGATCGATAAATACCATTCAACGGCACTAAGGCTGTTGTGGCTGATTCCATCAAGGATGCACCGGACATTTCGCTGGTCGGATTTAATTCCAACTTCTCATCATCACAAGATGCGATTGATAGAAGGGCGACCAGACAGAAAACCAAATATTTTATTAGTGACTTCATATTTCTAATCTTTTGTAGAATTAAAATTTAATCTCTAAACCAACCGACAAGGTCTTGTTGGGAGTATAGTTATAACTGGTCGAACCCGAGAAATTGTTCTGTGGATTCATACCGTCCAAATGGGTAAACAGAGCAAGATTGTCCATGGAAGTGTACAGGCGCACAGCGTTGATACCAACTTTCCGTAATAACTCTGCTGGGAACGTATAGCCAAAGGTGATGTTCTTAATGGCAAAATAAGACGCATCAATCAGGAAACGGTCCGTTGAGATGGCTGTTCCTCCCAGCTCGATACGAGGAATGTCGGTAATATCGCCCGGTTTCCGCCAGCGGCGGAGGGCATTTCGATTCCATATATTACTTACATAAAGCACGTTCATGGAACTGTAGTACAAACCGTCGTAGATTTTACCACCGATTGAGTAAGTTGTCATGACGGAAAGGTCAAATCCTTTGTATGCAAGGTTCGTAGAGATGCTACCATATAAGTCAGGTATACGCGACCCTAAATAATACTTACTTGCATTTGCCTTTGCACGATCTTTGGTCACATAATCGGAACCTTCAATCTTGTTGCCGTCGTCATCTTTTTCGTATGCCCAGTACAACTGCTGACCGTTCGAAGGATCCACACCTGCCGACTTGGCCATATAGAATGTATTTATCGGGTTCCCTTCTTTGATAGAATAGATACCGGAGATGATTTCCGGAGTCTCTTTTGTCAATTTCAGTACTTTGTTCTTGACGGTAGAACCCATAAACGTGACACTCCAGTTGAAATCTCTTGTTCGGATTGGAACAATGGTCAACTCTGCCTCTACACCTGTGTTACTCATGTTCCCGACATTGGCATTATATCCATTGAAACCTGTGGATGTTGCCATCGGATAGCTCAACAACATATCTGTTGTTCTCTTATAATAGTATTCGACATTGAATGACAAACGATGACCAAACAGAGAGCCTTCTAACCCAATATTGAGATTTCCGTTCTTTTCCCATGTCAAATCCTTGGTCTCCAACGAGGTTATCACACCACCAACATTATCAGCATTTGGATAACTTAAGTTATATAAGCTTTGCCAAAGGTAAAGAGAACCCAGCTCGTCATTACCTTGCTCACCATAACTTGCTTTCATGGAGAGATTGTCAATCCATTTTGCTCTCTGCATGAATTTTTCTTTCGAAATACGCCAGTTAGCACCTACCGACCAGAATGTTCCTGTATGGTTATCTTTATAAAAACGTGATGAAGCATCCTGACGCAAAGATGCCTTGAAATAGTATTTGTCGGCATAATTATAGTCGAACTGACTTAAAAGTGAGTTGATGCGATATTGGCTTGTATATGAGTCGGCAGTTTGCATGGTTGTTCCCGGGCGCAGCTCGAGGATTCCATCCACCAAATTCGATTTGGCGGCAGCCAAGTATTCATACAAATACTCATAAAACTCATGACCAGCCAAAACATTGAAGTTATGCGATCCAAAGGAACGGGTCCACGTCAACAATTGATTGAACGTATAACTTTGTGAACGACTATTGTCCTTCCAGATATAACCTCCTTGTTTAGCCTGATTACCATGGTGCATATTCATATACGACATATCTAGGGCATTGGTATAGTCGAGGCCGAAGTTTACAGCCAGTTTCAATCCCTTGAAAAAACCTAGTCTATCCGCATCGCCACCAAGAACAAGTCCCGAACGTAGGCCGACACCATCACTCTTATACGATGATTTGTCATCCAGCAGACCACCTAAGATGCTGAAATCGCTCATCGAACCTGGCCGTCCATATTCACCATAGTCGAGTTGTGGATTCCCATTCTCATCCAATTCGTTTGTTCCGTCCATGTTCTTTACGTAAACAGGAAACATAGGATTGGCGAACTGAGCTGTGTACCAAACATTTGAATAGGCTGTTCCCGAGTAATTGCTATAGTCGGTAGTAGAGTGGGATAAGGAAACGTTGGCATTGGCTGCGAACCAATCGTTTATTTTCGACTCCAAGTTCACGCGGGCGTTATAACGCTGGAAGTTCGTTGTCTGTAAAATACCATCTTCATTCAAGTATCCCAATGACAACATGTACTTTGTCCGTTCTGAACCACCATTTACTGATAACTGGTGTTCATGACGAAAAGCATTATCCCGTTTTACAGCCTTCATCCAATTCTCATCCCATGCTGGCACAGCATCGGGATGCACTTCTCCTGTTGTAGCATCGATGATGGTATCCCACGTATATGCTTTGAAAGGATTGTATCTTTCGCCACCCATCTTCGATTTTAGAGTTGCTCGTGCAGCAGCTTCAGCGTCCATCCAACTATAACCACTATCATAAACATAGCCGTTACGAAGAGCTTCGTAGAGTAATTGAGTGAACTCTTTCATGTCTACATTATTATAGTCATGACCAGCCCGGGAAGACCAGCCGATATTTGACCGATATGTCACTTGTGTCTTCCCTTCCTTACCTTTTTTAGTAGTAATCATGACCACGCCATTTGCTCCACGTGCACCATACAATGCGCCGGCACTCGCATCTTTCAAAATTGTCATGCTTTCAATATCGGCAGGATTGATTGCATTCAATGCTCCGTCGTAGGGGATACCATCGACAACGTACAACGGGGAGTTTGATGCGTTCAACGATCCGAATCCTCGGATCCGAATGTCAGGAGATGAACCCGGTTGCCCCGAAGAACTTGTACCCTGTACGCCGGTTACTTGTCCTTCAATACCTTTTGTCACACTTGAGATTGGCCTGAGCTCCATCTTCTTACCGTCAATGCTTTGTGCTGAACCCGTGAATGA
This sequence comes from uncultured Bacteroidota bacterium, assembly GCA_947168315.1. Lineage (GTDB taxonomy): Bacteria > Bacteroidota > Bacteroidia > Bacteroidales > Bacteroidaceae > Phocaeicola. Next base: position 20,749 of record CAMVLL010000027.1, read on the forward strand.
ACTTTTCTTTGAAGTACCGTATGCCACCACGATTACTTCATCGATCATTTCGGACTCGAGCTGCATAACCACCTTTAAGTTCGGTCTAATCTCTAATCTTTGTGTTTTCATTCCGATATAAGAGATTGACAAAGTTTTGGCCGAACTTTAATTATCCTTTCTAAATGCAATTAAAACAGGGATTTATACAACAAATCGTCTTTTTTATTGAGAAATAGTATAACTATAAGGCATTCTACTTTTCGATTATTATGTGCTTTCTTTCCATTTAAAAATATGTAAAAAAGTCGTTTTATAGTTTTTAACTTTCAAGTATTAAAAATTGTTATGAAATTTGATACTCTCTGATGGAAATAAACTATGAGGTGAAATGTTAAAATGGATTCCTTTCTGTATTAAAACATGTATTTTTGGCTCAGAATAATACCTTAACAATGGTATTTTGCTAATTTTTTTAGCAAAATATTTGTTTGTTGAATATTCATTGCATATCTTTGTCGGTCAATTGTTGAATAAAAATTTTAATTTAAAGTTAAACTTTAAGAGAAGTTATTTATGAAAAGAAAAGTAGTGATGTTTTTAACCTGCCTTTTTATAGGAATAGGTTTAGCGTCCGCCCAGAACAGAACCGTTAGAGGTAATGTTACAGGGGCAGAGGACGGATTGCCAGTGGTTGGTGCATCCATCATTATTGATGGAACAACAATCGGTACTGTTACTGATCTAGATGGTAACTTTACGATTGCTAATGTACCAAGTTCGGCCAAGACTATGACGGTTTCGTACGTCGGAATGAAAACACAAAGAGTAGAGATTAGCTCGAATGTTAGAATTGTTTTGCAGTCTGATACTGAGATGATTGACGAGGTTATCGTGGTTGCATACGGTACTTCAAAGAAGAGCTCTTTTACTGGTTCTGCACAAAGCATTGACGGTAAGAAGATGGAGCTTCGTCCAATCTCGAGTGTGACAAAAGGTATTGAAGGTCAGGTAACAGGTGTACAGGTTACAAGTGCTTCTGGTCAGCCGGGTTCATCCCCTGATATCCGTATTCGTGGTTTCGGTTCAGTGAACGCATCAAATGCTCCGTTGTATGTTGTGGATGGTATCCCTTATGATGGTGCTTTGAATGCTATTAACCCTTCAGATATTGAAAGTATGACAATCTTGAAGGATGCGAGTGCCGGTGCATTGTATGGTGCACGTGGTGCAAACGGTGTTGTCATGATTACTACTAAGAAAGGTAAGGAAGGTAAAGCACAGGTTACTTATCGTTCAAGTGTAGGTTGGTCTTCTCGCGCAGGTCATGACTACAATAATGTGGACATGAAAGAGTTCACTCAATTGTACTATGAATCACTTCGTAACGGATTCTTATACGATGATGGAATGGCATGGGCAGATGCAGAGTCTGCAGCTCGTCGTGGATTGAAATCAAAGTTGGGTGGTGAACTGTATAACCCATTTAAGAACTATACATGGGATACTATCATTGATCCTGCAACAGGTCAGGTACGTCCGGACGCAACTGCTGCATGGGATGAGAACTGGATGGAGTCTGTAAAACATAACAACGCATTCCGTCATGAGCACCAGCTTTCTGTTAATGGTGGTTCTGAACGTAACAAGTATATGATGTCATTCGGTTACTTGAATGAGGATGGTATCTTGGTAACTACCAACTTCCAACGTTACAACTCACGTGTGAACTTGGAGTCAAAAGTTACGGATTGGTTCACGGCAAATGCAAATCTTTCGTTGACTCATACTACTACCAATTATAGTGCCTATACAGGCTCAGCCAATTCTAATCCATGGTATACAGCACAGTTTGTTAATCCATTGTTCCCTCTTTATATGAAGAATTTGGATGGAACGAATGCATTGGATGCAAATGGTAATCCACAGTTAGACTATGGTGAAAAAGGTCGTCCTGGAACTTTGACGGATTTCAGTATTTTAGGAGGATTACAGGATGATAAATGGTCATACAAACGTGACATCGCAGGATTGCGTTCAGGTTTGGTATTTGGTAGTGATTCTGATAGCTTTGGAATCTTTAAGGGTTTGAAGTTGGCACTTAACTTTGGTTTGGATTATACTAACCAATTGCAAATGGGTTACTATAACATGCATCATGGTAACCAAGCTAAGCAAGGTGGACGTATTTCAAAAGCGAATACTCGTACACAGAGTTATACTTTCAACCAGTTGGTAACATGGACCCGCTCATTTGGCTTGCATAATTTCAATGTATTGGTTGGTCATGAGTACTATGATTATTTAAATGAGTACTTAAGCGCTGCTAAATCAAATTTGGTGGAAGGTATTCTTGAACTTCGCCCAGGTACAACCATGCAGGATGCAGACTCTTATACAAGTCAATATCGTATCAACTCATTCTTGAGCCAGTTCGATTATAACTTTGATGACAAGTATTATTTCAAGGCTTCATTGCGTCAGGATGCTTCTTCTCGTTTCTATAAAGAAAATCATACGGGAACATTCTGGTCAGTAGGTGCTAACTGGCGTATCTCGAAAGAGAAGTTTATGCAGAATGTGAAATGGATTGATAACCTTTCTTTCAAGGCAAGTTATGGTGAACAAGGTAATGATGAATTGAATTCTTTATACCTCTGGCAGAGTTTGTATGATCTAAGTTATTCAAATGCAGACAATGTGGGTGGTTTGATTTCTTCATTGGAGACTAAGGATGTATCTTGGGAAAAGAACGGTAACTTCAACATTGGTTTGGAAGGTGCATTGTTCGATCGTCGTTTATCTTTCAATGTGGAATACTATAACAGGAAGACAAAAGACATGCTGTTGGAGTATCCGATGGCAACATCTACCGGTTTCAGTGGTTACAATGCCAATGTCGGTGATATGCGCAATAGTGGTATTGAGGCAGAACTTACTGTGAATCCAGTCCGCACAAAGGACTTCAATTGGGACATTACTTTAATGGGATCAACTGTAAACAATAAAGTGTTGAAGTTGACAAATGAAACTCCTGAAATCATCGATGATATCTATTCTGTTGCTAAGGTTGGTCAGGAACTTAATACATTCTATATGGTGAAATCGGCTGGTGTTAATCCTGATGATGGTTCTCCTCTTTATTGGGCTTACGAAAAAGATAGCGATGGTAACCGTATCGAAGGCTCTGATTATATTACATCAGAGCGAAGTAAAGCTGAAAACGCTAAGTACTATTTGGGCTCACGTATTCCTGATTTGTATGGTAGTATTTCAACGAACCTGACATTTAAGGGATTTGACCTTTCTGTTATGACTACGTATTCGTTGGGTGGTAAGATTTATGACGGTTTGTATAGTGGTTCAATGAATCCATTATATGTCTCTGGAACTTGGAATAGAAATGCACTTCGTCGTTGGGCAAAACCGGGTGACATCACTGATGTTCCGCGTGTACAACTAGGAACTCAAGGGGCTGCTTCAGACCGCTACTTGATTGATGCTTCTTATTTTGCTATTAAGAACGTTACTTTTGGTTATACATTCCCAGCAAGTCTGATCCGTAAGGCTGGCCTTACAGGCTTACGTTTGTATACTTCTATGGATAACTTGGCGTTATTTACTCATTTGGATGGTATGAACCCACAGAATAATTTCTCTGGTTCAACTAGTTTCAATTATACACCGAACAAGACTTTATCAGTTGGTTTGGAGGTTAAATTTTAATTAAGAAAGGATGAAGAATATGAAATCATTAATAAAATATTCAGTTTTTAGTTTGGTTGCCCTTCTGACTTTTGCCTCTTGTGACGGTGAGAAGTTAGATTTGAATCCAACTGATGCGGTTTCTGGTGGTTCCTTGATGGAAACCGCTGCAGCTGCTATGGTTCCGTTGAATGGACTTTACCGTTCTATGTATGTTGCCTCAAATAATGAAGCGTTTGGCCCGATTAGTTATAACTTTATGAATGACGCTATGGCCGAAGACATGGTTCTAGGTGCCGGTGGTAGCGGTTGGTTCGAATGGGATGTATTGTATCGCTTTAAGAATTTTTACACAAACGACGGTGAACGTTGTGGTAACCTTTGGGGAACTCACTATGCTTGGATATCCAATGTCAATTACATTTTGGCTGCTGAGGAGACGATGCAAGGTGATAAAAAGGATGTGAACTACGTTATGGGACAGGCTTATGCAATCCGTGCATATAGTTATTTCATGCTGGCACAGAACTTTGCTCGTACTTTAGTTGGACATGAGAATGAGCCTTGTGTACCGATTTATACGGAACCGACAGTTCCTGGAACAGAAGGACAACCTCGTTCTACCAATGCTCAGGTTTATGCACAGATTGATTCTGATATCAATAAGGCTGTTGAGCTGTTAAAGGGTACGACTCAACAACACCCGAGTCATATCAGTTATGCCACTGCTCTTGGCTTGAAGGCTCGTATCGCTTTGGTTGAGAACAATTGGCAGACGGCAAAAGATGCTGCTCACGAGGCTATTTCAGCCAGTGGTAAGAAAATTCTTCATACCTCCGACTTCTATGGCGTTAATGATGTAAGTGCTGGAAATGTTCTTTGGGGCTTTAAGATTATCACAGATCAGACATCAGGTTATGCTAGTTTCTTTACCCATTTGGATACAATTCAGAGTTACGGTACTGAATCTCCAAAGACCATCAATAAGATCCTTTATAACAAAATGGGCGCGAAAGATGAACGTCG
>CAMVLL010000028.1 GCA_947168315.1 uncultured Bacteroidota bacterium
CAAACGATTGACGGGTATGCTGGAAGGGAAGTTTGATATCCTTGCCAACAACACGCCTACGACCAGCGAACTGCAAGATACGATGCTTTTTACTCACCCCATCTTGGTGAGCAAGCAAGTCCTCATACAACGAAAGCCGACCGATGGGCAAGATTCCACCTATATCCGTAACCAACTCGACCTGGCACAGAAGACTATTCATGTGGTGAAAAACGCGCCCGTCATTCAACGCCTCAACCATTTGAGCAACGAGATCGGAGAAAACATTTATATTGAAGAGATGGACAAGTACGGACCTGAGCAACTTATCGCTTTGGTTGCCAGTGGTGAGATCAACTATGCTGTGTGCGATGAGTTCATTGCCCGCAACGCCGTGGAACAATATCCGAATCTGGACATGAAATTGGACATCAGTTTCTCTCAGTTCTATTCGTGGGGAGTGAGCAAACAGTCACAAGTGCTATTGGATACCTTGAATGTTTGGCTCGACAAATACCTCAAGACAAAGGCATTCAAACAACTTCAAAAGAAATATTTCAATTAATGAGCTATGAAATCGTTGGAAACTGTTAACTGGGGATTTATCGGATGTGGGGTTGTCACCGAGAAAAAGAGTGGCCCCGCTTTCTCGTTGGTCGAAGGTTCGCGAGTAGTCGCTGTGATGGGACGCGACAAGGAGAAAGCTTCCTCGTATGCCGAGCGCCATCACGTGCCACGTTGGTACACCGATCCTATCGAACTGATTAACGACGATGAAGTAAACGCCATCTATATTGCCACACCGCCGTCCTCTCACGCGACGTATGCTATCATGGCGATGAAAGCCGAGAAGCCTGTTTACATCGAAAAGCCTATGGCAGCGAGCTACGAAGATTGTTGTCGCATTAACCGTATCTCACAAGAGACTGGTGTTCCCTGTTTCGTAGCTTACTATCGTCGCTATCTCCCTTATTTCCAAAAGGTAAAGACCATCGTTGAGAGCGGAAAGATAGGAAATGTGATCAACGTACAGATTCGTTTTGCCCAACCACCTCGTGATCTCGATTATAACAGCACCAATCTGCCATGGCGTGTACAACCCGACATTGCCGGAGGCGGTTATTTCTACGACCTTGCGCCCCACCAACTAGACCTGTTGCAAGACATGTTTGGCTGCATTCTCGAAGCGGAAGGCATCAAGAGTAACCGTGGCGGACTGTATAATGCTGAAGATTCTGTCAGCGCATGCTTTATGTTCGAGTCCGGACTTCCTGGGTCTGGCTCTTGGTGCTTTGTCGCACATGAATCAGCCAAGGAAGACCGTATCGAAATCATCGGTGATAAGGGCATGGTAAGCTTTTCTGTCTTTACCTATGAGCCTATCGAGCTGAACACGGAACAAGGAAAGGGAACAATTACGTTAGCCAACCCACCGCACGTTCAGTTACCTTTGATCAAGAACATCGTAGAACATCTTCAAGGCAAAGCAATCTGCACCTGTGATGGTATCAGTGCAACACCAACCAACTGGGTGATGGACCGTATATTGAACAAACTCTAAACCAATGATGAAAGGATATTTTCGGTATCTGATATGCATGTTGACCGTCTTGAGCTTTTCCTTTGCACAAGCCCAAGAGGCCGACACGATACCTTCTATCCGAAAAGATTCCCTAAAGGTCCGTCAGTCCTCATCAGTCATTACCGATGAGATCCGTCAGGAACCTTACGACTTACTTCAGTTGGCAGATGATATCGCCCGCACATGGCGACATACCGGTCGGCGTATCCGTAAGGAGGTCAAGAAATTCAACGATATTGATACCACTTATATCTTACCCAATAAGTATAACCTGGCGTTCATGCTCGAACACAGCACATGGATGGAAAACATTCATTTCGGTGGAGCGAGCAACAGCAAGCGACAAAGACTGGAAATCGGGCCGAAACCCGACTTCAAGCTCGGCATTTATTTCGGGTGGAGATGGATATTCCTGGGATACACCTTTGCTTTTAACGACATCTTCCATAGCAACAAGAACCATGGCAGTAAAAAAGAATTTGAGCTGAGCATCTATAGCTCGAAGTTCGGAGCCGACTTCTATTATCGAAGGACGGGCAGCAACTTCAAGATCAAGTCGTTTAGCGGATTCGATGTCACTCCAGAAGAACGAGCAGTGACAGATTGGGACTTTAGCGGTCTTCGTTCCTCCGTCAAGGGATTGAACGCTTACTGGATCTTCAACTATAAACACTTCTCCTACCCTGCTGTGTACAGTCAGTCGACCAATCAGATCAAGAGTACCGGCTCGTTTATGGCGGGATTCACCTATTCCCAACACCATTACTTGTTAGATACCGACCTCTTGCCAACCATCATCAAGAGCCAGCTGAATGATGCCATGCAGTTCAATGAGGTGAAATACTCCAATTATAGCATCAACTTCGGTTACGGTTACAACTGGGTCTTTGCAAAGAACTGCGTTTTCAATGCTTCGTTACTTCCGGCTATAGGATATAAGAAGTCACGTGCATTTAATGGTAATGAAAGCAGTACGGACCAGAATATTTTCCATTTCAAATGGGTTCGGAATGTGAACGTCGATTTGATTGGTCGTGCCGGATTTGTATGGAACAATAGCAAATATTTTGTTGGTGCCAACATCGTCACCCACACCTACGATTACCGCAAGGATTATTTCTCCCTCACCAACTCATATGCTGTGCTCCGCCTCTACGCAGGCTTTAATTTCTTAAAGAAGAAATAAGACCTATACAGCGAGAGCCTCCTCTCTGAAGTAGAATTCTAATATTTCTTTTGCGATTCCTTTGGAATTGTCTTATCTTCGCAAGGAATAAATGTGTAATATATGGAAAATGATTTTTTGAAATTGATAAAGAGTCGTCGTAGTTGCCGTCATTTCAAGCCGGAACAAGTTACAGACGAAGAATTACTGGCTGTTTTGGAGGCCGGTACATACGCTCCCTCCGGACATAACTTGCAGAACTGCTTCATCGTGGCTTTGCAACAGCCGGAGCAGATGAAGCAATTGGCAGAACTGAATGCCAAGATTTGGGGTATTACATCCAATCCGTATTACGATGCGCCGACATATGTGTTCGTCTTTGCACCAGCCGACAGTGGAAATGCTTTTCAAGATGGTAGTTGTATCTTAGAGAACATGATGCTTGCAGCCCATTCTATTGGGTTGGGCAGTTGTTGGATCAACCGTGAAAAACAGATGTTCGACACGGAAGAAGGAAAAGTGTTGATGAAAGAATGGGGACTACCCGATGGATTGATTGGTATCGGTGCCTTGGCGATGGGTTATCCATCCAGGGAATTTCGTCCAGCAAAGCCTCGAAAGGAAGGTTATTACCGAATTATCAGATAATAAGAAAGGAGCCCTGAAGGCTCCTTTTCTTTTAATAAGATATCTTAGCACTAACCTCTTCTACATTATAGGCACTCACCATGACTTTCGCTTTCTTTCCTCGTGAATCACGGTCGGCCCACTGCAAAGTCACCTCCTTTGTCTCACCCGGCATCAGGGAGAAATAATTATCGCTATACATCATCGGAAGGATTTGTTCGTCGTCACCACCAAGAACATTCAGACGAATCATCAGAGCCGGGAAATTCGACTTATTAGTCACCGTCACCTTGCCATGCCACTGCCGTTGCTGTTCGGTGTAACTCATCTTGCACGACAATTCGGCTGGCTTCAACCTCTTCAGTTCCTGATAATCGTTCACATCCTTCGAACGGATATAGAAATTCTCGGAGATAAGTTGCTGATTGGCATCATACAACTTCAGACAAACATACGAAACCGTTGTCGGGCTCTCATCCTCACCAAGTGCCATACAAGGAGTCGTACTATCATTCGCGATATTCAAGTCTTTTTCCAACTTCGTAAAGACAATCGCTCCCTGCATATCGCGGATTGTCAGCTCAGCAACCAATCCTTGGAGGTCACCCTTATAGAGATTAACAATCTCGATAGAGTCGGTTGCAGCATTCCATTGGATATGTATCGGTTCACACGCTTTCTTTGCACCAAAGTAAGCGGCAGTCGGCTCAAAATAATAATCGTATGTCTGCCAAACCATGCTTGGCCAGCAAGGATGGCTCATCCAAATGATCAATCCCAAACGGTTCACGTTGGCCGATTCGTACATAGCCCGATAGCCATTATAGTTTATCCATTGTGCCAACTCGGTGAACTGTTTAGCATTCTTTGGCTTACCGAATCCCGTTTCGATGAGCTGGTTAAAGGAAGCACCACGCTGAGCACCTTCCATCGTATAATCATGCTGTCCCCATTTTCCACTTTGCGGCCAAAGATGGTCCGGACGGATAGTACGAGCCATGCTTTCGTAGTTCATCACGTTTGGCATACCTCTTTCCGAGTGGAATTTCACTGGAACGCGCTTGAAATATTCCTCAGCCGAGAGTGCATTATATGGTCCGTGACCGCTAACGCCATCATCCGCCGAGCTGGAGAAGTAAACCATATCAGGATGGAGCTCAGCGACAAACTCACGGAAAGCCTTATCCAACGTAGCGGTTGGATAACCTTCGTTACGACCACAGTACAATGCGATGCTTGCATGATTACGAATGCGTTTTACATAGTCCTTTGCATTACGCATGAACATGCTTTCATCATCAGGATCAGGTCCGTCAGCCGGATTTGCCAGCCAGAAGTCCTGCCAAACCATGACTCCATACTTATCGCAAGCCTCATAAAATGGTTCGTCACCAATCTGTCCAACCCAGTTTCGTATCATGTTAAAGTGCATATCTTGATGATATCTTATAGCAATATCATATTCCCGGGCACGATAGTTCAAGTTATGCTCACTGAAGCCCCAATTTCCACCCAATGGGATGTAGCGCTTGCCGTTGACGTACAGCTTCAACTGAGTATCCACATCCTCATAATCCATCTGACGGATACCAGCCTGGTAAGTCAGCTGGTCGGATACCGTTCCATTGACCTTCACGGTAAAACCTGCCTTATATAAATAAGGTGTACCGTAACCATTCGGCCACCATAGATTCAGTCGTTGATCTCTCAGTTGTGCGAACTCCTGTGGTGAGAAAGAAATCTCCTGCTGAGAGCCAGCCTTCAAATCTATTTCTTTTTCAAACTGGATGTCACCGACAAAACCACTCAGTACTGCATGTACATCCTGATCATCATGATTTGTCACGAATACCGACGGTGTCAGGGTCGCAAGAGTATCAGGCAACGCCAGTTTTGTCAAGAGCAGAGGGTCCTGTACCGTAACCTTGTCGGCAGTAGAAAGGAAAACATTATTCCATATACCCATGTTCCTGCCACGAACAGTCGAGATCCAATCCCAACCGATGGAAGCATGGAACGTAGGATTGTCCGCTCCAAGGATACCACCGTTAAAATCGGTATTAATCTCATTCTTTTCCTTCACGGCTCCGTAATGAGCATTATGGATCACCCTAACAGCCAGCACGTTCTTGCCAGGCTTTAAGTCGGAAGTGACATCTTTAAGTCCACGAATGAACGCACCTTCGATACGATCAACCTTCTTTCCATTGAGAAAGACATCTGCTTTCCAGTTGATACCATCGAAATTCAGGAAGATATTCTTCCCTTGATAACTATTTGGCAGATTAAACTCAGTACGGTACCAAAAATCATCATTGAAATACGATTCCGAGATCATCATCAGGTTATCTTCGAAGTTAGGATTAGGTACCGCACCTATATTAATATAGCTCGTCAGCACCGTTCCAGGGACAGTGGCTGCGATCCAAGAGGAAGCATCAAAGGCAGTTGTCGAGATATCCTCTCCCACCTCCTTGACCTGTGATGCCCGTTCCAGTCTCCAGTCTCCTCCATTCAAGGAAAGTAGGCGGTCGGTATGTGCAACACGCTTTGTCGGATTGGCAACAAGACCTTCCTTACCGAATACTTCCATTTCGCTAAGCACATATTTCCCTGATTCGTCGGGCTGTTGCATCAAAATACGCACATAGCGGGCAAGGCCAGCACAGGCGATAGAGTCAGTAACGCCTTGATCTGATGGCAATTCTGCCAGTTGAGTCCAGTTTTCCGCATCATCCGATGTTTCTATCTGAGCTTTTGTTGGACGATGTATCCAATAAAGTTTTACGAGATCAAAAGTTGCTTTCGTTCCTAAGTCCACATACACCCATTGTTCGTCACCTTCGGCACTCATCCAAGCGCTGTTGAACACTTGTGAAGGCAAGGTGTTCAGCACTTGTTGTTGTTTGTCCTTGAATTGTATTTCCGTAAAAGTCCAGTGAGCGGCCCCCGGCATCTTCAACTCCAATTTGAAATGCTTAAAAGGCTTTGATGTCTCCAGGTCAATATTCAAATTCAGACTTCTCGTTGGAAGAGTTGCTTGCTCTGTCGTCTTGTTTGGATCAGAATGAGCTTTCCAGGAAGTCGCCTCACCGGGCAGACCGCTGGATTCTATCTTAGCGGCATCAAACCAGTTGGTGCCGTCAGCCGAAGTCCAAACAATGATCTCATATCCGTTGATCGCTTTCTCAGCATCATAGGCCAACGACCCTTTCAATGTGATGCTTTGAGCAGAAATCATCTGACCGGTCCATTCATATTCGATAAATGTATCCTCTCCCATCAGGATATTCCGAGTGTATTCACCCGCATCGATTGCCCACTCTTTCTCACGCTTTGGCAATTCTCCCTCAGGAGTCCGTGTAATCAGGATATTCGGTTCCTCATTGCACAGGATACCATCTGTCAAAAGTTGTGATGTCAGATTAAAATCATAACTCGACGACTGATAAACAGCACGATGCAATGCAATATTCCGATAAACAAAGTCCTTATTCATTTCCGGAGCCAGGTATTCATCAGGATCACCTGGGTACACACCGATACCACGGGTATAGCTCATAGGAAGTTCTGTGTTTTCCGACTTTTGTGGAGTACAACTATAAAGGATTGCGATACCGGAAAAAAGGAGCCAGAACCGCATAGATAGGAACTTTTTCATGATTTATCTATTTATTTAATTTTCAACGTATAAAGGTAAAGATAAAAAACAGAAATGCAGAGGGATTATTCTTTTTTTTATAAATAAAGTGGTTTTGATAACTCTATAACTTTTAATTTCGCTATCTTTACCCAACAAATCTAAAACGACTGTAATGAAAACAAGTAGAATAGTGGTTATAGGTAGCTCGAATACCGATTTAGTCATTCAAACCGATCACTTGCCTGTACCAGGTGAGACAATCTTAGGTGGTAATTTCTTTATGAATCCCGGAGGGAAAGGTGCAAACCAGGCGGTAGCTGCCGCTCGTTTGGGAGGTGCTGTCACCTTTATCTGCAAGACAGGAAAGGATATTTTCGGTAAACAGTCACAAGCATTGTTCCAAGGTGAAGGAATCGATACCCGATATGTCTTTTACGACCCTACACAAGCCTCAGGTGTTGCTTTGATTACTGTCGACAAGCATGCGGAAAACTGCATCGCCGTTGCGTTGGGAGCGAACTCTTGCTTAATGCCGGCCGATGTTGAAAAGGCAAAAGATGCCATTGACGAAGCCGAAATCCTGTTGATGCAACTTGAAATCCCGATGGAGACGGTTGAGTTTGCGGCTCGGATGGCCAGCGAAGCAGGCAAGAAAGTAGTGCTGAACCCTGCCCCTGCCGCCAACTTATCCGACGAGCTATTGAAATCACTTTATCTGATCACGCCCAATGAAACTGAAGCTGAACGTATCTGTGGCAAGGAAGTGACAGATATTCCTTCTGCCATTGAGGCTGCTCAGCTTATCCGCCAAAAAGGCGTAAAAAATGTGATCATCACCTTGGGTTCGAAAGGCGCACTCGTATGCACGGACTCATTATGTGAGGTCGTTCCATCCTACCCTGTGAAAGCAGTAGACACAACGGCTGCAGGCGACAACTTCAACGGGGCGTTGTGCATCGCCCTTGCTGAAGGACAAGACTGGATCTCAGCCGTTCAGTTCGCCAATAAGGCTGCTGCCATCTCGGTAACAAGAGCCGGTGCACAAGCCTCCGCACCGACAAGAGAAGAAGTCAAATCTTATAAATTCTAAAATATGAGAAATCGTTTATTATCAATGATGTGGATGATGGGAATCGTTCTCGCCTTAGCTTCTTGTAAGAAAACCGTACAAGAGCAGACGACCATTCCCGACGAGGTTACACTATCCAAGGCTGTCCTTATGGATAAAATCAAAGGTGGTTGGGCAGGACAAGCCATTGCTTGTACATACGGTGGGCCAACTGAGTTCCGTTATCAGGGAACAATGATTCAGGATTACATTCCTATCTACTGGCCGAAAGGACAGATCAAGAAATACTATGACCGTTCTCCGGGATTGTATGATGATGTGTATATGGATTTGACGTTTGTCGATGTGTTCGACCGCTTAGGTCTAGATGCTCCTGTCGACTCATTCGCTGTTGCCTTTGCCAAAGCACCTTATCCTCTTTGGCATGCCAACCAAGCTGCAAGGTATAATATCCTGAACGGTATCATGCCTCCGGAATCAGGAAGTTGGAAGTACAGTGTTCATTGCGACGATATCGACTATCAGATTGAGGCAGACTATGCTGGCTTGATGAGTCCGGGTATGCCGAACACAGCATCACAGTTCTCGGATAAGATTGGTCACATCATGAACTACGGTAACGGATGGTATGGTGGCGTATATGTAGGCGCCATGTACTCGATGGCATTCTTGTCGGACGACGTGGAATTTGTTGTTGAGGAAGCTTTGAAGACAATCCCTGAGGAGTCCCGTTTCCATAAATGTATGGCAGATATCATTAAGTGGTATCATCAGTATCCAAACGATTGGAAACAGACTTGGGCAGAGATCGAGAAACATTATAGCGAGGATATCGGCTGTCCGGATGGTGTTTTCAATCCTTTGAACATCGATGCGTTGATCAACAGCGCATACGTTGTCGTCGGCTTGCTCTACGGAAAGGGCGATTTCTCACGCACTATCGACATAGCGACACGTTGCGGACAGGATTCCGACTGTAATCCAGCGACTGCCGGCGGTATTCTTGGTACAATCATCGGATATGATGCCATTCCTGAGTTCTGGAAAGAGAATGTTTATGAGGTGGAAGATCGAGATTTCCAATATACGAACATCTCCCTGAATAAGGTTTATCAGATGAGCTTCAATCAAGCACTTCAAGTTATCGAGCGTGAAGGAGGACAAATTGAGAGTGATCATGTTATTATCAAGACACAAAAACCGCTGCCGGTAGCATTAGAAGAATCATTCCCGAATATGTATCCTGTGAAACGAATCGATTTCCGTAAATATGTTTCCGACTGGGAAGAAGCTACATTCGAAGGCACGGGTATTGCTTTGGATTGCTCCGTGAAAGCTGAACGAAACGATTATGTCGCTGTGGTAGAAGTCTACATCGACGGTCAGTTGGATGCGACACGCAAGTTGCCGGCACTGTCGCACGACCGCGCGCTCGAGCTTTATTACAATCCGATGTTAAAGAAAGGCGAACATAAGCTGATGTTGAAGTGGCTCAACCCTGAGAAAGGTGCAAGTGTATATTGCGCATCGAGCATCGTCTTCTCGGATACCCCGAATGTCAATCCTTTTAAATAATCAAAAACTATAAGATATGTTTATTGTACAAAGTTATTCTGTAGCAGTTCTGTTCTGCTTCGTGACCATGCTTTGCTGGGGTTCTTGGGGAAATACCCAAAAATTGGCCGCAAAGACATGGCGTTACGAATTTTTCTATTGGGATTATGTTGTGGGAGTTTTGCTTTGCTCACTCCTGTTAGCTTTCACTTTAGGAAGTTTCGGAAGTGAGGGACGCAGTTTCCTGACTGATTTGGCACAGGCCGACAGCGGCAACCTTTGGAGTGCCTTCACGGGCGGTGTCGTATTCAATGCCGCAAACATCCTTTTGTCGGCAGCCATCGCACTCTGCGGACTGTCAGTTGCCTTCCCGGTTGGTATTGGACTGGCATTAGTGCTCGGTGTACTGGTAAACTACTTCGGTGCAGCCAAAGGTGAACCACTCTATATATTTATAGGTGTGTTGCTGATCGTCATTGCCATTATCCTTAATGGGCTGGCATACAAGAAAGCACAGGTAGGTGCAGGTAAACAGATTATGAAAGGTCTGCTTCTGTCAATCTGTGCCGGTGTTATCATGGCATTTTTCTATCGCTTTGTTGCCGCTTCTATGGACCTGAACAATTTTGCTCAGCCCGAAGCCGGCAAGTTGACGCCATACACCGCTGTGTTCATCTTTGCAATAGGCGTGTTCATCAGTAACTTCATCTTCAATACCATTGCGATGAAGCATCCGGTCAACGGTGAGCCCGTATCCATCAAGGATTATTTCAAAGGCTCTACCGCGACTCATCTGGTCGGTATCTTGGGTGGTGTCATCTGGTGTATCGGTCAAGAGTTCAGCGTTATCGCTTCCGAAAAGGCTGGTGCCGCCATTTCGTATGGTTTGGGACAAGGAGCCACGCTGGTTTCCGCCCTCTGGGGAATCCTGATCTGGAGAGAGTTCAAGGGAGCACCAAAAGTGTCTAATCAATTGAATCTGGCCATGTTCATTCTGTTTATCATCGGTCTTGGATTCTTAATTTACGCAGGGGCTTAACACATTATGTTTATCGTTATCGCTTTCATGTTCGGTGGCATTCTTATCGGTTATCTTACCAGAAAGAAGCCGTTCCGATATACACAGCAGGTCTTGGCCGTCTTGGTTTGGGCATTGCTCTTCCTTTTGGGAGTGATCATCGGAGGAAATGAACAACTGATGAAAGGTATGGGTGCCATCGGGCTGGAAGCATTTATCATAGCAACATTGGCCACGTTGGGCAGCGTAACGGCTGCCAAATGTCTGTGGCATTTTGTACGACACAAAGACAAGTGAAAGGATGAAAGGTAGTCTGATTATTCTATTATTCTTCCTCCTAGGTATTGGTTGTGGATATCTAAATATGCTGCCAGCCGATGCAGGAGGGGAAGACGTTAGTTTCTATGCGCTGTGTGCGCTGCTGTTCTTCGTTGGATACAGCATAGGAAGTGATGCCGATATCATCACAAAGTTTCGGAAGTTGAATCCAGGATTAGCGTTCCTTCCGTTGATGACCTTCTTAGGGACACTGAGCGGTTGTTTTGTAGCTGCATTGATTCTACATCACCGCTCCATTGCCGATTGTATGGCTGTGGGTTCCGGATTCGGTTACTATTCCCTATCCAGTATTTTCATTACCCAATACAAGGGTGCGGAATTAGGTACGATAGCATTGGTCTCCAATGTCGTGCGTGAGTTAATAACCTTACTGGGGGCCCCGCTGCTCGTCAGATGGTTTGGGAATTTAGCTCCGATATCAGCCGGAGGAGCAACCACTATGGATACGACATTGCCCATCATCACACAGACCTCTGGGAAGGAATTTGTTCCGGTCTCGATATACCATGGATTTGTGATGGATTTCAGTGTTCCATTCGTCGTAACCTTCTTCTGTCAGCTCTAAAAGCGGACAGAAAACAAATAGGGATTTCCCTACTTAATCTTAGGGATTTTCTCTATGTAGGGTGTTTTTTACTTTCTACTTTTGCATCAGATAAAAAAGCAATATTAACCGATTAAAATAAGTAGAGTATGAAAAAGAATGTTTTAACTTCACTGTTATGGATGTGCTTGCCGGTATTCGTGGTAGCACAGAATGTGAACGATGACCTCTATTTCATCCCCAAGAAGACTGAAAAGAAAGTAGAGGTTACTCCGACCAGTCGTCCTGCGACTTCAGTCAACCGTAACTCGAACACCTATGTTTATAATGGCGATGGTACGGCATTAGTCGTAAACGACAAGAAGGGATATTCCCGCGACGTTGATGAATATAACCGTCGTTATTCAGCTCGTGACAATAAGTTCACGGTTCAGGATGATACACTTTATATCGAGGAGAAGCCGATGAATGAGCGTGGCGAGTGGGTTAATGGTTTTGAGGGTACTCAAGGCGATTACGAATATGCGATGCGTCTGATCCGTTTCCGCAATCCACGTTTTGCTGTCTCTATCAGCAGTCCGTTGTATTGGGATATGATCTATATGCTTCCTTCTTGGGAATGGAACGTATATGTTGATGATTTCTATGCTTATGCTTTCCCGACTTACATGAATAGTTTGTGGTGGGATTGGCGCTTCAACTATCCTTATGGATGGGGTTGGGGATGGCATTCACCTTGGTATTACAGCAGCTGGTATTCACCATGGTATTATAGTAGCTGGTATGGTCCTGGATATTGGGGCTGGGGAAGCTACTGGGGTGGTTACTGGGGACATCCTTGGCATCACCACTACTACGGTGGATGGTACGGTCCTGGATACTGGGGCGGACACTACGCATGGAACGGTTCCAGCCGTCGTTACCCGGGCGTTCACTCTGATCGTTACGTAAACAACTACGCACACAACTATCGCAGCGGTGCAGGTACACGCAGTGATTATGGTCGTGGTGGAGCTTATACTCGTGGCAGCGGATCATCATCTAACTATAATACGAACAGAAGTGCATCAAGTTATCGTACTCGTACCGGTAGTGCAGCATCTACTCGTAGTGGAAGTGCTTACAACGGCCGTGTAGTTTCGGGCAACTCGAACGATGCTTCTGTACGTCCATCAACTAGAACCAGAACAGGTGGTGCTATCACTTCTGGCAACAACAGTGGTGCAACAACTCGTTCTAGCAGTACATACAACCGTCCAAGCAGCACTCGCAGCAGTGTTGGCGGAGTATCAAGTGGTGCAGCACAAAGAGGTACATACCGTTCTTCTGGAAATAGCAGCTATAGCCGTTCAAACAGTGGAACAGTGACTCGTAGCCGTAGCAATACTGCAACTCGTAGCTATTCACCTTCTACAACCCGTTCTAGCAGTAGTGGCAGCTATTCTCGCTCATCAGGTTCTAGCTATGGCGGTGGCAGTCGTTCTGGCGGCTTCAGTGGTGGCGGCGGTGGTCGTTCATCCGGTGGCGGCTTCAGTGGCGGCGGCGGTGGCGGTGGTCGTCACAGATAAACATAAACCTTGAGATAATGAATGAATAATATATTCTAAAAAAGAAGATTGAATTATGAAAAATAAATGGATATTAGCACTTTCATTGATGCTGGCTATCGGGACAGCAAGTGCACAGAACTTATATGATGCAGAACGTTTGAGTAGTAACGACTTGAATGGTACGGCTCGCTTCGTCGGTATGGGTGGAGCAATGGGAGCGCTGGGTGGAGATATCTCTACCATCGGCACAAACCCTGCAGGTATAGGTATCTTCCGCAGCAGCGATGTATCTGTAACATTGGGATACAACAATACCGGTGCCAGTGCAAAGTTTATGGGAACGAAGATGAACGAGGATAAGTCGCGCGCTTCCTTTGATCAGATTGGTTTCGTTTACTCAAACAAGATTGGTAATACAACATCTTTGAGATATGTAAACTTTGGATTCAACTACCATAAGAGTAAGAACTTCAACCGCATCTTCAGTATGGGCGGTGCCCTGGATGGTTATTCTCAGACCTGGCAGATGACCAGAGCTTTGGAGAATGTGAACATTACTGAAAGCGAACTGAATGATATCTTTGAGTCGGATGGCAATCCTTATACTAGCAGTGCGTATGCTGAATTCCCAGTGCTTGGCATTATGGGAATCCGTACCGGACTGGTAGGCTGGGAAGCAAATAGTCATCTGGGCTATGACAGTCCTGCAGGATGGAATGGAACAGGTAACAACTTCTTCAGTGAGGAAAAAGGTGGCATCAGCGAATATGATTTCAATATCTCATTCAACCTGAACGACCGCGTTTACCTAGGTTTGACATTAGGTGCTTACGATGTGAAGTATGATCGCTATACCTCCTATACAGAGAACTTGATGGGCTATCAAAGTGCTGACGGTAGTATCTGGTCAATTCAAGATGATGGTGACGTACCTGTTGATAATGGTGGCTATACGTTGGATAACTACTATCGTTTGGAAGGTGCCGGTATCGACTTGAAGTTGGGTGCAATCATTCGTCCGATTGAGGAATCACCGTTCCGCTTTGGATTTGCTATCCACACTCCTACTTGGTACGACTTGTCCGAGAGTTATAATGCATCGCTCTCTTCAGATATCTATGCATTCGACGACCGTGAGATCAAACCGTTCGAGAAGCAGACTTTGAGTGATTATCTTGGTGGTGATTATCTGAACTACGACTATCGTATCTACACTCCGTGGAAGTTCAATGTGAATATGGGTACAACCATTGGTACAGCTTTGGCACTTGGTGCTGAGTACGAATTCGAAGACTATAGTACTGCGAAGTTGAAAGATGTTGACGGTTATGACTTGGGTGACCAAAACAGTGTAAACACATACTTGAAGGGTGTTCATACTGCACGTGTCGGTTTGGAATACCGCATTGTTCCTGAGTTCAGTTTCCGTGCAGGTTACAACTTCTCTTCTCGTGCTTATTATGAAAGCGCATACAATGCATTGGCTCCTTACAGCACCAACACTGCATACCTGAACTTGAAGGACAAGCAAAGCATTACCTGTGGTGTAGGTTACCGTGGCAGCGTGTTCTATGCAGACCTTGCTTACAAATACGATACATATCGTTCTGCATTCTTCGCATTTGATGATGATATCAATGGTCAGTTCTTACCACAGACTGATATCAACCACTCACGTCATCAATTGCTGTTCACCCTCGGTGCTCGATTCTAATTCGTTCATCAAAATATATCAAAAGGGGTTGTGAATGAATCACAGCCCCTTTCCTTTTATATTAAGTTAACCACCTAGGTGACAAGCCTTTGTCACCTAGGTGGTTAACCCTTGTCACATATGTGGAAAGCCTTTGTCATTAATGTGACAAGGCTAATTTTTTCATTAAAATAAATAATAGAAAGGAAGTCGCACAGATTTCTTTGTGAGCAACTGTGTTATTTCTGTAATTGGAAGTCTTTTCTTCTAAGAATGAAGTTTGTACCCAAGTATTTCTCGCGTACGACACTGTTTGCAGCCAGTTCCTCTGGCGTACCCTGGAAGAGGATTCGACCTTCGAACAACAGATAAGCACGGTCAGTCAAACGCAAAGTCTCCAAGGCATTATGGTCAGTAATGAGAATACCGATGTTTTTATCTTTCAACTTCCATACAATACGTTGGATATCTTCCACAGCTATCGGATCGACGCCGGCAAAAGGCTCGTCAAGCATGATGAATTTAGGGTTGATAGCCAGACAACGTGCGATCTCCGTACGTCTGCGCTCACCACCAGAGAGCTGATCTCCCAGGCTCTTACGCACTTTCTGCAAGCGGAACTCAGCAATCAACTCCTCCAGACGCTCCTTCTGGTATTCCTTTGTCGTATCTGTCATCTCCAAAACCGACGAGATATTATCCTCCACACTCATTTTTCGGAAAACGGAAGCTTCCTGAGCCAGATATCCGATACCATTCTGTGCACGTTTGTAAACAGGGAAAGAGGTAATGTCCATGTCGTTCAAGAAGATATGTCCCTCATTGGGGACCACCAGTCCGGTAGTCATATAGAAAGAAGTGGTCTTCCCTGCTCCATTAGGTCCTAGCAAGCCGACAATCTCACCCTGATACACGTCGTATGATACGTGATTTACCACCGTACGTTTTCCGTACCGCTTCACCAAGTTCTCAGCACGAAGTACCATCTTCCCCTCGCCGACATGATCAACAGGCTGTTTCGTCTTTTGTTCTTCTAACTCTTGCATGAACGTTTTCATTGATTTATGTGACAAAAATACTTAAAAAAGTTCAGTATAAGAATAACAGACCATAAAATAAGTCCATCTTTTATCATTATATAGGCAAAAACATCTATTTTTGCACTAAATAATGATAAGATGAAGTTATTCACTCCTATATTCAATTCCATCGCAACGGTTGGCAAATACTTCCAGTTAATGGGTAGAGTCTTTGCGCGACCGGAAAGACTTCACATGTACTTTAAACAATATGTCAACGAGTTAGTGAAGTTAGGAGTCGACTCAGTAGGTATCGTTTTATTGATTTCCTTCTTTATCGGTGCCGTTATCTGTATTCAGATCAAGCTGAACATCGAGAGTCCGTGGATGCCAAGAATGGTTGTAGGATATACTACCCGTGAGATTTTGGTGCTGGAGTTCTCATCTTCAATCATGTGTCTTATTCTGGCAGGAAAAGTCGGGTCGAACATCGCTTCCGAGATTGGTACGATGAGGGTTACGCAACAGATTGACGCACTGGAGATTATGGGAGTCAACTCAGCTTCCTATCTGATATTGCCAAAGATCGTAGCATTGATGACTATGATTCCTCTTCTCGTGATTTTCAGCGTTACTGCCGGAGTAATCGGTGCCTACTGTACTGCGTGGATAGGTGGCATCATGAGTGCCGAGGATTTGACCTACGGAATTCAATACAGTTTCCAAGAATGGTTTGTATGGTGCAGCTGTATCAAGTCCTTGTTCTTTGCCTTCATTATCTCCAGTGTATCCGCCTATTTCGGATATACCGTTGAGGGAGGATCTATCGGAGTGGGAAAAGCCAGTACCGATGCTGTTGTCATGAGCAGTGTCCTCATTCTGTTTTCTGACTTAGTATTAACACAACTGTTGATGGGATGATCGAGATTAAATCTTTATATAAATCGTTTGAGAATACAGATGTCCTTTCCAACATCAATTTCCAATTTGAGAACAGTAAGACAAATCTGATCATTGGTCAAAGTGGATCGGGGAAAACAGTCTTGATGAAGTGTATCGTCGGACTATTGGATCCTGAGAAAGGCGAGATTCTCTACGACGGAAGGGATCTCATAACGATGAAGAAAAAAGAGAAGAAGGAACTGCGAAGAGAAATGGGTATGATTTTCCAGAGTGCTGCCCTCTTCGACTCCTTATCTGTCCTCGAGAATGTCATGTTTCCACTAGATATGTTCTCTACGAAGACATACCGAGAGCGAGTAAAACGTGCCCAGTTCTGTTTGGATCGTGTCAACTTATTAGAAGCTCAGGGCAAATATCCGGCAGAGATCAGTGGTGGTATGCAGAAACGTGTAGCTATCGCCCGTGCCATCGCCTTGAACCCGAAGTATTTGTTCTGCGATGAGCCGAATTCAGGCCTTGATCCCAAGACATCTCTGGTCATTGATGAGTTAATACATGGTATCACTACCGAGTATAACATCACAACCATTATCAATACACACGATATGAACTCCGTATTAGGTATCGGAGACAGTATTCTTTTCATCTGCGATGGAAAAGAAGAATGGGTTGGCACCAAAGATGATGTGTTCACAGCTACGAACAAGAAATTCAACGATTTCATTTTCGCATCCGACCTTCTGAAAAAAGTCAAGTTGGAAGAGATTAGGGAACAGTATGAGCGGTAAGGAGATTGATTTTGTTAGAGTTTAAGTGTTTAGGGTTTAGAGTATTCTAGACCTTTTTTTATTTTCAAATTCGTTTTAAAATAGTTCCGGCCTTTAGCAAAAATGCGTGAAGAAAATTGAAGATGTTTCCCTAAACGAGCCAAACGCCCTCGCTTCGCTCACTTGAACGAGGCCTCGTTTTTAACGGGAAACATGCTTCGATTTTTAGCTTTTTTGCGACAGCCGGCGAGTTTCTTCTTTGGTTCGGTTTCTTCTTTGCTCGGGCAAAGAAGAAATGAACAAAACAGATACTTCCAGTTAATGTTATCGACTAAACGTTATTTCTGTCGAACAAAAATATTGATCGGTGTTCCACAGAAATTCCAACGCTCACGAATCTTATTCTCAAGGAAACGCTTATATGGATCCCTCACGTACTGTGGAAGATTCGCATAGAATACAAAAGATGGAATCTGCGTATTCGGCAACTGCGAACAATATTTGATCTTAATATACTTACCTTTATTAGAAGGTGGCGGATATGCCTCAATCAACGGCAACATTTCCTCATTCAACTTAGCTGTAGAAACACGTTGCTTCCGAGCTTTATACACATTCTCTGCCTCTTCAATCACCTTAAAGATACGCTGCTTCGTCACAGCAGAAGCAAAGATAATGGGGAAATCAGTGAACGGAGCCAAACGGGCACGAATCGCTTCTATATAAGTATTCATAACACCTGCATCCTTCTCCTCAATCAAGTCCCACTTGTTGACAACAACCACTAATCC
Source organism: uncultured Bacteroidota bacterium (assembly GCA_947168315.1). GTDB lineage: Bacteria > Bacteroidota > Bacteroidia > Bacteroidales > Bacteroidaceae > Phocaeicola. The sequence continues at coordinate 18,244 of CAMVLL010000028.1, forward strand.
TTTCTGGTTCTTTTGGATCAAAGAAACGATGTTCAAGTCCTGTCCCTCGACACCTCTTGTCGCATCCAACATCAAGATACACACGTCAGAGTTCTCAATAGCCCGAATCGAACGGATAACAGAGTAATATTCCAAGTCCTCCGTTACTTTGTTCTTCTTACGGATACCAGCCGTATCCACCAAGTAAAAGTTGAATCCGAACTTATCATAGCGAGTGTATATAGAATCACGCGTCGTACCGGCAATATCGGTTACGATATTCCGTTCCTCACCGATAAAAGCATTGATAATAGATGATTTACCGGCATTCGGTCGTCCTACCACGGCGATGCGAGGTATATTGTCATCGAGATCATCCTTTTCTTTATCCTCAAACTTGCTGATAATATAGTCCAACAAGTCACCGGTACCAAAACCACTGACAGCAGATATACAATAAGGATCGCCAATGCCCAGGCTGTAGAACTCTGCGGCATTGTATTGCAAAGCATTCGAATCGGTCTTATTAGCCACCAGGATCACAGGTTTCTTAGTACGACGAAGGATGTTCGCCACTTCCTGATCCAAATCGGTCACACCATTAACCACATCGACCACAAAAAGAATCACATCAGCTTCCTCTACGGCAAGCATAACCTGCTTACGAATCTCTCCTTCAAAGATATCATCCGAATTGACTACCCATCCTCCGGTATCGATCACAGAGAATTCCTTTCCGCCCCATTCTGCTTTTCCGTATTGACGATCCCGTGTAGTACCGGCCTGCTCGTTAACGATAGCCTGACGAGTCTGGGTCAAACGATTAAATAATGTAGATTTGCCTACATTTGGTCTTCCTACAATTGCGACAATATTTCCCATAATGCTTTACGTTAATCCAATTGATATCCAAAATTACGTAGTTCCTTGTCTGAGTTCCGCCAATCCTTGTCGACTTTCACAAACACTTCCAAATAGATTGATTTGTTGAAGAAACGTTCCAGCTCCTTGCGAGCCTCACTCGACACTTTCTTCAACGCTTTTCCCTCATGTCCGATGATAATGCCTTTCTGGGATTCACGTTCCACGAAAATAACTGATCTGATATGAATAGATTTTGCTTCTTCCTTGAAACTTTCAACCAGTACTTCCACGGAATAAGGAATCTCCTTGTCATAGTACAGCAATATTTTCTCACGGATAATCTCGGAAACGAAGAATCGTGCCGGTTTATCTGTCAGCTGATCTTTCTCAAAGAAAGGAGGTGAGTCGGGTATCAGTTCCTTGATCCGCTTCATCAACGGCTGTATGTTGAACTTTGCCTTGGCTGATATCGGAAGAATCTCAGCTTTCGGAATCAATGCATGCCATTCACTGACTATTTTCTCCAGGCCTTGCTGGTTGGTCAGGTCGATTTTGTTGATCAACAGGAGCACAGGGATGTCCAACTGATTCACCTTATCAATAAACTCCTGATTTTTATCCGACGTTTCAATGACATCCGTCACATAAAGCAAGACATCAGCATCAATCAGAGCCGATTTGGAGAAGTCAAGCATACTCTCCTGCAACTTATAATTTGGTTTCAGAACACCCGGAGTGTCCGAAAAAACAATCTGCATATCATCCGTATTAACGATACCCATAATACGATGACGGGTAGTCTGTGCCTTGAACGTCGCAATGGAGATGCGTTCGCCCACCAACAAGTTCATCAACGTTGACTTGCCAACGTTCGGATTACCTACTATATTTACAAATCCTGCTTTATGCATAATCATACCTTCACTTTTTAGAAAAAAAAACGCATCTTCAAAAAGGTGCGTCTAGTAATGATTCGAATGGTTGCTTACTTATTACCGTCATATCCCCACTTCATGTACAGAGCACCGTAGGTGAAACCTGCACCAAAAGCAGTGAAAATCAGATTATCTCCTTTCTTCAACCGTTTCTCGTAATCCCACAAACACAATGGAAGCGATGCTCCACTGGTATTACCAAATCGCTCAATATTCACCATGACCTTGTCCATCGGCACTTCGAGACGATTGGCAACAGCCGTGATAATACGCATGTTTGCCTGATGAGGAATAATCCAGTTGATATTGTCCTTATCCAAATGATTCTTCTCGGCCAACTCTACTGTGATATTCGACATGTTGGAAACAGCATACTTGAATACGGTCCGTCCTTCCTGATAGATGAAATGCATTTTGTTAGCTACCGTATATTGTGATGGAGGACATACGGAGCCTCCAGCTTTCATGTGCAGATAAGGTAAACCCTTACCATCGGTATGCAGGATAGAGTCAACCACTCCAACATCTTCTGTGGTTGCCTCGAACAGACATGCTGCCGCACCATCTCCAAAGATAGGACAAGTGCTACGGTCGGTATAATCAACCATCGATGACATCTTCTCAGCGCCAACCAGAATGATTTTCTTATGACGGCCGGAAGCAATCATAGATGCAACCACTTCCATAGCGTAAAGGTAACCACAACAAGCAGCTTGAAAATCAAAAGCGAACGCTCTTGTCAAGCCCAATTTGTCAACCAAAATGGAAGCTGTTGAAGGGAAATGATAATCAGGTGTTGAAGAAGAGACAATGATAGCATCGATCTCATCAGGACTAAACTTCGTACGTTCCTGCAACTGCTTTACAGCTTTTTCTGCAAGGTATGAAGTACCCAATCCTTCTTCATTCAGAATATGTCTTTCTTTAACTCCGATTCGAGTCATAATCCAGTCATCGCTGGTATCCACCATTCTTGACAACTCATCATTGGTCAAGATATAATCAGGTACATATCCACCGACACCGGTAATCACCGCATTAATTTTTTCCATCACTTGTCTTTTTTGAAGCTAATAAAGAAGCCGACTGAGCCGAAGCTCGCCGGCTTATTTCTTTAACAAACCAAGGTTTGGTAGATGCTTTGCTTATACAGCAGCCTCTTTCTCGATTGCAATTTTTCCTCTGTAGTAACCACAAGCCGGACATACGGTATGATATACATGCCATTCACCACAATTTGGGCAGATAGCTAATGTAGGAGCAACTGCCTTATCATGAGTTCTTCTCTTGGCAGTTCTTGTCTTTGATTGTCTTCTTTTAGGATGTGCCATTTTACAAAAACTTTAATTATTTATTTAATACTTTTTTTAATTCATCCCATCTTGGATCCGTTGTTCCGGAAGCCGACTCATTTGTTTCATCCTTCGCAAAATCATCTTCCGTAAAAGAACTTCTATGCTCGTTCAACTTCTCCATCATCTCTTTATTACACTGACCTTCCTCATGAACATGTTGGATAGGAATGCTCAATGCGATAAACTCATACATGAACCAAGCAGTGTCAATATAACCTTCTTCTTCTGGTACAATTACCCATTCATCATCATCCCTGTACTCATCACCGAATCTGACTTTCAATTCGCTCTCGACGGAAACAGGAAGATCCATATCATCCAAACAGCGGTCACATGTCACAACGATGCTTCCATCAAACTTGAAGTTCAGCACAAAAGAAGAATGCTTACGGCTCACTTCCACAATTGCCTTGACATTACCCTTCTGAATCTCTGGTCCATCAATATCCTTAAAATACTGATTATCTAATGCAAATTCGTATTTTACGGGATCTGCACCCACTGATAAAAGGTCAATTCTATATTTATTCATGTCCATTTAAGCAATTGCCTATAAACTGGGCGACAAAGTTACAAATAATTTCTTTAAAATGAATTATAAACAGAAAATATTTTTATTCCTGAAATGAACCATGAATAGTACATTAACCACAACTAACATTCAAAAAAAATTAATTAAGACAAATTAACGATTCGGGGGGGGTATTCTATAGTTTTTTACCTATCTTGCAGTTTAAAAAGTTGAAAATCAAAATAAATTAATCAAATCTATTATGAAAATTAATAAACTTGTACTCCTCTTCTGCCTGCTCGCTTTCTTGGCTGCGTGTTCAGAAGATACGTTTATCGCACAAACAGATGAGAATTTCGCCTTGCAAGAGAATTCTATCAAGTATATCAACATTGTTGTTCCGGAAATGGAATATACCACAAGCACTCGGGCATCGTTTGTAGATGAGAACGACAAACTTTTCTTTAAATGGGAAGAAGGCGATGCCGCCGGTGTGTTTCCACAAGTAGGCAGTCAAGTGAAGTTCCCTGTGACTGCAGAATCGGTTGGCGGCAGTAGTGCTTTGTTTGATGGTGGGCAATGGGCACTTCGAGCTGATGGAAAGTACGCCGCTTATTTTCCCTATGATATCAAGAACGAAGGTATCAAAGATGTAATCATCGACTATACCGGCCAGACACAGGAAAACTTTGATGAATACGATTTTATGGCAACTGGAACCATTACGCCAACAAACGGAGAAATAACTTTTAATATGCAACGTCTATCGGCTATCGTAAAAGTAGAGATAGATATGCCTGCCGGTACTTATGGGAGATATGTACGATTCTTTGCCAGTCCAGAAAACATGGGCGTAAAAGGGGTGATGGACCTCTCTGGGGAAAAGCCCACTTTCGTACCGTCTGAATACTCGAACTATATCGAGACAGACCTTCTTACCGATGAAAGGCACGACGAGGCATGGACACTTGAAGCCTATCTGATGATACCACCTATAAACATGCAGGACAAAACAGTTAGGTTCACCATCACGTCCGACAAAAGCGATGATGTCTATGAAACTGTCCTAGATGGTAAAAACTATGAAGCAGGCAAAGCCTATAAAATGACTGGTGTAGCTGAAAGCGCAAAAATCAGAAACCTGAACCTGATTGCAGCAGCCGAACAAAATGAAGGCGTTTCATTTACGAAAGATGAGAACGGATTCATCAGTATAAGTGACAATCGTGAGGAATTAGCCAAAGTAACATTTCTTAATGTTTTTAGAAATGACCCGACAGTTTGCGATGAGATTAGTTTCTTCCCCAATCTAGAAGACCTCTTGGCTGGAAGAAATAATATAGTTTCGATAGACGTTTCAAAAAATAAAAAATTGAAGAAATTATATGTCAATGAAAACAAACTTGCCACACTAGATGTGTCAAAGAATAAAGAGTTAACTCATCTTTATTGCAACTATAACCAACTTACAACATTAGATGTAACTCATAATGCGGCATTACAAGAGTTACGTTGTGGTGACAATCAATTGACCACCGTAGATCTCTCAAACAATACAGACCTAACATCTTTAGATATTGATAATACCCAGATGAAAGTATTAGATCTATCATTCAATACAGCACTTATACGACTTAATTGCTCAAGAAACAAACAATTAAGTTCTCTGGATATCTCAAACTTTAGTAATTTGCAGGTTTTGTCTTGTTACATGTGTAAATTGACATCTCTGGATGTATCAAAGAATAAAGAATTAACTACTTTAAATTGTGAAGGAAACATGATGACTTTCTTAGATATATCTTCATGTCCTTCATTACAGTTAAGCAATATCTATTGCGGAAACCAAATTGACTCTACTGACCCAAACACATATGTTCCACTTACCTTATTGGTAACAATGGATCAAAAGGAACAAAGTAATTTAAGTGATACTTCAGAAGGCGAAGGTAATTATCTCGTAAATGTAACTACTGGTGAGATATTGACCAACTTGAATTTGATTGCAGCAGCAGAAGCGAACAGTGGGGTAAACAAGTATAAACCCTAATTTTATATGTTACTGAAACACAATTTAAAGGTAGTTCATTACATAGTGACTACACGAACGTTGAAATAGTAGTGCTATAATTGAAGAAACAATATCAAATAAAAAAAAGAAAAGGAGGGTGTTCTGTTGAACATCCTCCTTTTTCTGAAAACGGCGGCTACCTACTCTCCCACTGACGCAGTACCATCGGCGCGGCGGGG
>CAMVLL010000029.1 GCA_947168315.1 uncultured Bacteroidota bacterium
TTTCGCAAAGAGGGCACTATTTAAGAACGCGATAACACAGCCATCAATCGTCGCAATCTGCGTACTTTGATAAGTGATACTGTCAACTTTACCCCGTATGCCATCACATTCGATAATATCTCCTACCCTCACACGTCCTGTCATCAACGACAAACCGTAGAAGAAGTTCTCGATTAAGTCCTTCATGGCAAAACCGACACCGGTTGCCAGACCTGCCGTAACAATCGAAATACCCGTTGCAGGAACTTCAAAGAGCTTCAGAATAAATATAAAATAGATAGTCCAAATGATAATTGTCACCAAATTATTGAATAACGTGAGGTTTGCATTATTCGCGAGCACAACGCCATCGTTCTTCTTACGTATCACCTTATATTTATAATGACGATACAACATCTTAATTAAATAAATAAGGTATCTGCAAATGAAGAATGCCATAGCGGATAAAGCAAAACGGAACAACGACAATGTACAAATATTGGTGATCACAATCCGATGAGAATATATATTCATTACCGCACCCGACAAATCGAAGACATCCGATGCCCAGTAAATGCTATACAGGAACGACATAATTCCCAAAACTGGAATAAACGCCATTATCAGGAAATCGTAGAACCATGTAATGTGTATGGTATCTGCATTGCTCATAGAACCGGAAATACCCGCCTCAACAAGATAACGACTCTTTTTCTTGTTAAGGTATTTCTTCTCGTACATCTTTAACAAGTCGTATACACATGTAATGGTCTGAATAGCAGCCAACTGGAACAACCACCAGATAAAGATCTGTACCGCCAACAAAACATAGCCACTCAGTGACATAATAGTAGAAATTGCCATCAAAGCCAAGGAGATCCACGTATAGAAGATATCGCTTCGAGGAATATTCTTATTATGTCGGTGAATCACGTTCCATTGCCACAAAGTGAAAAGCAATAAAATTGGAGGGAATATCAAGCTAACCAATCGGTTAGGAATAAAGATGACACGGAATATGATGATGATGAAACCCATCAGCATGATGGGTGTATAGATCCGGAAGCCACTCTTAATCTGATTGCCATCCAAACGAATCAACAAAGAAACCAATATTGCTGCTATCAACCAGGCAAATTCAACAAACAACTGAGATGCCATGATAAAGAAGTTATTATACATAAAAACTTTCAGTACCATAAGAACTATCGCAAAGATCAGCACCGAGCCAGCAAGGATATAACATAGTTTTTTCTTTCGGAATTCTTCCGTCTTGAAGCGTTTGATACTTCGCATGCCGACTCGCACAAACAGATTACTCAGAATCGTTGATACAATCAAATAGAAGATGACAAAGATAATAACGCCAAAGACAATCGGACCACGCCAATCACTGCGCACCTTGGCAAATTCCTTGTTCTCGTATTTGTCTTCCACATCTTGTTTTGCCCGATTAATATAGGTACGGAACTGTTTGAGCTGTTTCAGATAGCTATCTTCACCATTGACGAAAATGCTTTGCTGAATAGCATGATAACGTTGGTTGGCATAGTCATACAGTTCTTTCAGACGTTTGCTTGTCAATTCATAATGTTCATTATCGACCTCAATACTCTCCAAACGCTCCTTCATCAAAGCAAGGATATTTTTTGCATATTCGAGACAAGCAGCACGGTCATCTTGTCCTTGTTCTGTAAGAAAGATAGGATTCTTCGCCAATTCAGCCGTATCAGGAACAACCACCATGTCATCTAATATCGCTAATTCTTCAGAATTCAACACAAGACTATCTAGTCCTAACATGTTAAGCGATATCTGTAACGAATCATTCTGAATCATTGAAGGAGGCAAGACTTCCAACGAAAGGATCAATCGCTCATAACGTTCAATCTCAGTACGAAGATTTTGTTTGATTTGCTCGTACGGCATTTGACGCACAGAGAATTCACGATACAAGGACGTAGCTTCATGACACGCATATGTCATATCAAACGTATAATCCCGCTGCTGTGAATATAGCATCAGTGAGATTTTGCTACTTCGTTCCATGATATCAACCATCCTGCGATGTTGCATTTCACTCAACACCTTCAGTCGGGAGATCATACGCTGCTGATTATTATACGTGTTTTCCAACTCAATTCGGAGTACCGATAATGTTTTAGCCAAGTCCTTCTCATTCAAAACCGACCCTGCGGGAAGAATGATCAAAAATAGTAGAATGACAGAAAGTAAATACTTCTTCATAAAAGTGAATAAATTCATTTAAATTAATCGTTTATGAGTACAAAAATATACAACTTGTTAGAATTGACAAAAAAAGAAAAAACCTTTATAGTTCTTTTTTATAATCAATAGGGTTCCTTTATTTACGATAACGATACAGTTGGGGACTTTCTTTTTTAAAGCGAAGCATCGAGTTTCTGAAAGCGTTATAAAAAAGCAAAGGCTGCCTCAAACGAAGCAGCCTTACACCTTATATATTCTATAAATATATTATTCGCCAACGATAGCAGCAACACCCGGAAGAACCTTACCTTCGATTGCCTCCAACATAGCGCCACCACCTGTAGATACGTATGAAACCTTGTCGGCCAAGCCAAACTTATTGACAGCAGCCACAGAGTCACCACCACCTACCAATGAATATGCACCGTTCTCAGTAGCCTCAGCTACATACTTAGCGATCTCACCAGTACCATGAGCAAAGTTCGGGAATTCGAATACACCTACAGGACCATTCCAAAGGATTGTTTTAGAATCCAAGATGATCTTCTTCCAATTTTCCAAAGAAGCAGGAGAAGCATCCATACCTTCCCAACCATCAGGAATATTGAAGATATCTACTACCTTACGATTTGCATCATTTGAGAACTTATCACCAGCAACTGTTGCAACTGACAACGACAACTTAACGCCTAATTTCTTAGCCTCTTCAATTACTGACAATGCTTCTGGCATCAAATCATCCTCATGGAGAGAATCACCAATGTGACCACCTTGAGCCTTGATAAAGGTAAAGCCCATGCCACCACCGATAATCAAGTTATCAACCTTTGTCAATAAGTTCTTGATAACAGCTAACTTTGATGAAACTTTTGAACCACCGATAATAGCAGTGAACGGATGCTGAGCATTCTTCAATACGTTATCAATAGCCTTAACTTCTTTCTCCATCAAATAACCCAACATCTTATGGTCAGCATCGAAAAAATCAGCGATAACAGCTGTAGAAGCATGCTTACGGTGAGCTGTACCAAATGCATCATTTACATAAGCATCTGCATAGCTAGCCAACGTCTTGGCAAATTCTTTCTGAGAAGCCTTCATAGCTTTCTTAGCGTCATCGTATGCAGGATCTTCCTTGTCAATACCTACAGGTTTGCCTTCTTCTTCAGGGTAGAAACGAAGGTTCTCAAGCAACAAAGCCTCACCCGGCTTCAAAGCAGCAGCAGCATCTGCAGCCTTAGCACAATCCGGAGCAAACTGTACAGGAACACCCAGTCTTTCAGCAACAGCATCAACAATCTGACTCAACGACATCTTTGGATTAACCTTACCTTTTGGCTTACCCATGTGTGACATCATAATCAAACTACCACCATCTGCCAATACCTTCTTTAAAGTAGGCAACGCACCACGAATACGAGTATCGTCCGTTACTTTACCATTCTCATCCAATGGCACATTGAAATCAACACGTACGATCGCTTTTTTACCAGCAAAATTGAATTTGTCAATTGTTTGCATAATCTTTTATTTTAAATGTTTAATGAATGCACTTTTAAAAATCGATGCAAAGGTACGAATAATTTTCATTCGTAACTCTTTCAAATTGTTATTTTTCTCAATGAAAAAACACATCATTACTCTTAATCTTCTTCTCATCCTTAAAAATGCATAGGAAATGCCTCTGAGAGGAACTATTTACATCCTTATTACGCTCAGAGAAATTAATAATTTTTAATATAAATATTCAGTTTTTTATTTTGTGATATGAAAAAGAAGGCCTACATTTGCTTCCGATGACTACCGAAAATGTCATCAGAAAAAAGTATAACATCAAAAATAAACAGATTTAACGCAAAGGAAAATCTATTTATTTTTCCGTAAACTATTTGATATGAATTTAGAGAAAAAGGTGAAAGCTATGCTTTCAAAATTGAATTTGATTCTTTGTGTACAATCACACAAGGATTTAGCTCTCGAACACACCCTCTACTCTTCTTCCAGTATTTCTACAGAAAGTACTGCCGATAGTTTGTTCACTCTAAATGAAGTTCATCCTCAACAAAAGGAGAACAATAGATTTATACACAAGGCATTTTTAGTTTTTCATGGTGCGTTTATAGTTTTGGCGTGTATCCTTGCTACTTCCTGTCAACGGTTTGATGAGGAGTCCGAAGAACTGGTAGGTACTGACGATGTTACGTTGAGTGTCTCAACGAGGTCGGCGGATGAAGCACCCATTCAGTATCCGGTTAACATGTTTGCTTTAACCATTGATGGGAAGTATGCGGGATCACAAATCATTCAGTCAGAAGATGAACAAATCAGTTTCAATTTACCCAAGGGTGAATATATGCTGATCGCACTCTCTGGTATAACTGATGAGTATATTGTGCCTGAAAAACCAAACGCTGAGGATCTCATCACCTTTGCCAACGGACAATATGCCACAAGTCCGCTAATGTACGGCACAGCTGACGTAACCCTCACTAACAAAAGTACAAAAGCAACAATCGTACTATCCTACACAGTTGCAGCAATTCAGGTAAAACTAATCAACATTCCAAATGCAAATGCGGTAAACATCAGTATTTCTCCCCTCCTCCCTTCCATGACCTTTGACGGAATTTTTCAAGGAGATGGTCAAAAAATCAACCTTGCCTGCCAGAAAGATGAAGAAGGTAACTGGACACACGACGCCGTTTACGTTTTTCCGGGATTAGGTGACAAGACTACCTTCTCCATAACCATCGAAGAAGAGGGTGAGACAAAAATTTTTGGATATACCTACAACGGGTATCCCGAAGCTAATCACCCTTTCAACATTATTGGGAATTATGATGAGACTTTGACAATCGACGGACTGCTGGAAAGCAACGGATGGGAAGAACCAATAAACGTCAACTTCACGTTTGGAAATAATGTAGAAGATGAGACCATGCCTGATGAAGAAACGCCAGCAGATGAAACACCTACAGAAGAAATTCCAACTGAAATTCCACAAGTTGGAACCATTTGGAACGATTGCATCGTAGCTAGTGTAAGCAATATCAAAGAAAACAGTGTCGACCTCCTACTATTGAGTTTGCAAGAATGGGAAAGCGTACAGAAAAAAGCCGACGAAATGATTGTAGGATACACCGTAAACGGCATAGGGAACTGGAGATTGCCGGATTATAAAGAAGCAAAGTTACTTGGCAATACGTTTAATAAAGATAAGCTGAAAGCTTTGAATAAAATAATAGAAGCACGTAATGAAGAAGACGAAGTACCCATTTCAGAAAAAAGACGATATATCTGCAAAAAAAATGGGAGTAATTACTCATTTATCTTTGAATATAATCCACGAGTAACGGATACGGGACCAAACCCTTTATACTTAATAAGAGCAGTAGCCAAATATCATTTCACTTTTTTATGAGAACAACAAGTTTATGTTATTGTAAGGCTCGTTAATTAAAAGAACATTTGAATAGCTGAATATACAATCTTAACTCAACTCACTTACAAACAGCAATCATGTGTCTTTTATCGAATTAATTAACAGCCAAGGGGCTGCGTCTTTGTGAAAAGATGCAACCCCTCCCTATAATATTTAGATAGAAAAGTAATGCTTAGAATGTATAATCCAAACTTACGCCAAATACTTTGTTTGATCTGGAGTAAATATCAGTTCCAGGTAACTTTGTCTGATTGTAATTGTCGGTTTTCTTTGTATAATCCTTATAGGTAGTCCACATATAACCCACATTCAGCAAAGCACGTGAAGAAAGTTTGATAGCGGCACCCAAACCAATGGAGTGAGAGTCGCAATAGAAACTGGTATCGCTCTGGAAGTCATCAGCCAATCCGTAATTTGTAAACTGAATACCTGTACTAAGAGTCAAGAAATTAGTAACATCAAACTCCGTACCAAACAAATACTCTAATGTACCATGTGTCAAAGCCTTTTGCTTATCATTAGCCATTCCGGCATGCTTGTCATCAAAGTGATGGAATTCAGCATTTACGCGCCATTGAGGCAACACTTTGCATCCTGCAGCAATTGAAAGAAGAGCAGGAATATCACTCGGAGTGTTCACACCATCCGCATACGGAGCCAATAATGATGGATCAGGAGCGACTAACGTCTTTGTCTTATTCTCAATATTCAGATTCGTTTTAAACTCATATTTCAAGGCAAAATTCCAACGGTCCAACTTTGCATCCAAACCAATCACAGGAGTCAAGCCCCAACCAGTCTGGCTGCAATCCAGCTGAATATCAGTTAGTTGAGTTCCTCCGTAATTTGGAAGCAATTCTGCTTTCACAAAGCCTTCATATCCACCGGAAAAATAATTCATCTTGCCACCGGCAAAACCAGCCAACCAATCATTGAACTTATAACCAAGACCTAACTGGAAAGCATAGATAAATTGTCTACCGTCCATTGCTGAACTAATAGAATAAGTATCGCGATTCAAAGGACGACCAGCCGCAGCAGATTGTTGAAAAATAAGAGCAGAAACCAATGATGAGAAAAGAGGAAGTCCGGTATCGAATGAACACTTACCACCACCACCAGTAACACCGAAGAAAGCAGATAACGTTAAGTCATCCATCTTATAAGCAGCATATAAACTTGGGATGATAGGAGCAGAAGCCTTTCCTTTATAATATTGATTAACCATCTCTGTACCTACAGCACCATTTTTGAAAGCATAAGTAGCATACGATGCATCAATATTACGAGTCTGATAAGCACTCTGGATGCTTAAAGACATCGTCAAGCCATCATGAGGTAAAAAAGAAACACCTGCTGGATTCGTATAAAGACCATCAATGCCAATAGAAGCACCACGGGAAATCATTCGAAGAAAAGCTGCATGTTGATTTGTATTAGTCAAAATACCACCCGCGAAGAGCGGTGAAAAAGAAAGCCATAAGAGAAGGCTTACAGAAAAAAACTTTTTCATATTGCACATTTAAATAAAATTTGTGCACAAAGGTATAGTAAAAATACACACCAACAAAAGAAATGTGCATTATTTTTGATAAAAAGTTCGTTTTTATGTTCATTTTCTCCGAATTAGGACTTTTATAAAAAACATACCTAATTAATATATTAAAAGAGAAAATGATGAAAATAATCAAGAAATTTGTAACTTTGCACCCCATGAAAGGGCACGGTGTGCTTTTTCTTGATATTGAAATATAAAAAATAAGATATGTTTGAGAATTTAAGTGAACGACTGGAACGATCGTTCAAAATATTAAAAGGTGAAGGCCGTATTACCGAGATCAACGTTGCCGAAACGCTGAAGGATGTACGTCGTGCTTTGTTGGATGCCGATGTAAACTATAAGGTTGCCAAGACTTTTACTGATACGGTAAAGGAGAAAGCATTAGGACAAAACGTATTGACAGCTGTCAAACCTGGACAGTTAATGGTAAAAATTGTTCACGACGAGTTGGCATTGTTGATGGGTGGTGAGACAGCCGAGTTGAAATTAGAGAATCGTCCTGCTATTATCCTGATGTCCGGTTTGCAAGGTTCCGGTAAGACCACATTCGCTTCGAAGTTGGCCAACCTTCTAAAGAACAAAAAGAACCGCCATCCGCTGTTGGTAGCTGGTGACGTCTATCGTCCTGCAGCTATTGAACAGTTAAAAGTACTTGGCGAACAAATAAATGTGCCTGTATTTACCATTCCGGAGAGTAAAGATCCTGTTAAAATCGCTTTGGAAGGTATTCAATATGCCAAGGCCAATAGTTGTGACACGGTCATTGTCGATACAGCCGGTCGTTTGGCTATTGACGAGCAGATGATGAACGAGATTGAGGCTATCAAGAATGCCATCAATCCTGATGAAACACTCTTCGTTGTCGACTCCATGACAGGTCAGGATGCTGTCAACACAGCACGTGAGTTCAACGAACGTCTTGACTTCACCGGTGTTGTACTGACAAAATTGGACGGTGATACTCGTGGTGGTGCTGCCCTTTCCATTCGTACCGTAGTCGACAAACCTATCAAGTTCATTGGTACAGGTGAAAAGATGGAAGCTATCGACGTCTTCCATCCCGCACGTATGGCCGACCGTATCTTAGGAATGGGTGATATCGTATCCTTGGTTGAAAGAGCTCAGGAGCAGTACGATGAAGAAGAAGCTAAACGTTTGCAGAGAAAGATTCAGAAGAATCAGTTTGATTTCAACGATTTCATGGGCCAGATTCAACAAATCAAGAAAATGGGTAATCTGACAGATTTGGCATCCATGATTCCAGGTGTAGGAAAAGCGTTGAAAGATATAGACATTGACGACAACGCCTTCAAGAATATTGAAGCTATCATCAACTCAATGACCAAACAAGAACGTACACACCCAGACCTGCTCAACAGTTCTCGCCGTAACCGTATTGCAAAAGGTAGTGGTACAACCATTCAGGAAGTTAACCGACTACTGAAGCAATTCGACCAAACTCGGAAGATGATGAAAATGGTAACCGATACAAAGATGGGCAAGATGGCTCAGATGATGAGACGTAGAAGATAATTAATCCAAATAGACTATGCAACTAATTGACGGTAAAGCAGTATCAGCACAAATCAAGCAGGAAATTGCTGAAGAAGTAAAGCAAATTGTAGAGAATGGAGGCAAACGCCCCCATCTAGCTGCTATCTTAGTCGGACACGACGGTGGCAGTGAGACGTATGTTGCCAACAAGGTTAAAGCCTGTGAGGTATGCGGTTTCAAATCTACCCTCATTCGCTTTGAGGACGATGTTACGGAAGAAACTCTTCTCCAACAAGTACAAGCCTTGAATGAAGACCCGGACGTGGACGGTTTTATCGTTCAATTACCATTACCGAAACATATTTCTGAGCAACGCATTATCGAAGCAATCGACTATCGGAAAGATGTAGATGGCTTCCACCCTATCAACGTTGGTCGTCTTTCTATCGGACTCCCTTGTTTCATCTCGGCTACACCGAATGGAATTCTGGAATTGTTCCGTCGCTACAACATTGACACGAAAGGAAAGAAATGTGTTGTCTTAGGCAGAAGCAACATCGTAGGAAAACCGATGGCCAACCTTATGATGCGAAAAGGTGTTCCTGGAGATGCTACCGTAACGGTGCTGCAGAGCCGCAGTACGAATATCGCTGAGGAATGTCGCCAAGCCGACATCATCATTGCAGCTATGGGACAACCCAATTTTGTAACAGCCGACATGGTAAAAGAAGGTGCCGTTATCATCGACGTTGGTACGACACGCGTGCCGGATGCAACCAAGAAGAGCGGATTCCGTCTGAATGGAGACGTTAAGTTTGACGAGGTTGCTCCAAAATGCTCATATATCACACCTGTTCCAGGAGGTGTCGGACCAATGACGATTGTTTCATTGATGAAAAACACTTTACTGGCTGGTAAAAAAGAAATATATCCTTAAAAAGAACATAAACTAAAAAATTCAGCTTAAAAAGTTTGCGAGATACAAAAATATACCTATCTTTGCAACGCTTTTCCAAGCTGAAAGAACATGGTGCCTATAGTTCAGTTGGTTAGAGCGTCAGATTGTGGTTCTGAATGTCGTCGGTTCGAGTCCGACTAGGCACCCACAAAAGCCTTGCAAGAATTCTTGTAAGGCTTTTTATTTTCCTAATAATGCTTGAATTACAACATTTTTTATTAGATTTGCAGAATTAGATACCTAAAATAATAAAACATGTTCGATATATCTATTTACAAAAACCGTCGTTCCGCACTTCGGAGGAAGATGGGAAGCGGTATTATCCTACTTTTAGGAAACAATGAGGCTCCTGCCAATTACCCTGACAACACCTATCATTTCCGTCAAGACAGTACATTCATTTATTTCTTCGGTCACTCCTTGCCTGGTTTAGCCGGAATAATGGATATTGATGCAGGAAGAGATTATTTCTTTGGAGATGATGTTACAATGGACGACATCATTTGGATGGGTCCTCAACCAAGTATCAAGGAATTAGGTGCACAGGTGGGTGTACATAGAAGTATGCCGCTTAAGCAATTAGACAAAATGGTCAAGGAAGCTATCGCCCAAGGTAGAAAAGTTCATTTTATACCTCCATATCGCTTTGACCACATGATGAAGTTGGAAGAGCTGACAGGAATCCGTTCGATGGCTGTCAAAGACTATGCTTCCATCGAGTTGATCAAAGCCATCGTTTCCTTGCGCTCAGTCAAAGAAGCATGTGAGATTGAGGAGCTGGACAAGGCTGCTTATGTAGGTTATCTGATGCATACCACAGCCATGAAGATGTGTAAGCCTGGTGTAAAAGAGCAATTGATTGCTGGTACGTTAGATGGTATCGCATCTCAATACGGTAGTATGGTTTCATTCCCGACTATTCTTTCCCAACATGGAGAGACTCTGCATAATCACGGGCATGAAGATTTCTTAGAGAAAGGAAAACTTATGCTGACTGATGCCGGTGCTGAATTGGCATCCAACTATTGTTCCGACAACACCCGTACCGTTCCTGTCGGAGGAAAGTTCACCAATCGACAGAAAGACGTATATAATATTGTGTTGGCCGCTCATGACAAAGCATTGGAATTGACTCGACCAGGCATTACTTATAAATATGTACACTTGGAGGTTTGCAAAGTGCTTACACAAGGTTTAAAAGAACTTGGGCTTATGAAAGGCGACGTGGAAGAAGCAGTTGCTGCCGGAGCCCATGCCTTATTCCTACCTCACGGATTAGGGCACATGATGGGATTGGATGTACACGACATGGAAAATCTCGGACAAGTATATGTCGGTTTTGACGAGGAAGTACGTCCATCAAGTCAATTTGGCCTAGGTTCTCTTCGTATGGGTAGAAAATTACAAGAAGGATTCGTCATTACCGACGAACCAGGATGTTATTTTATTCCAGCATTGATCGACAAATGGAAGGCAGAGCATATCCATGAGGCGTTCCTCAACTTTGATGCTATTGAAAAATACAAAGACTTTGGAGGAATTCGTCTGGAGGACGATATATTGATTACCAAAGACGGTTCACGATTCTTGGGTGACCACCATATCCCTATCACCGTGAAAGAAGTAGAAGATTTTATGAAAGACAATTAATTCACAATTTAATAAAACAAAAATGAAAAAGTTAGTATTGTTTGCAGCATTAGGACTTCTCACATTAAGTCTGTCCGCTCAAGAGAAAGCAAAAGATGAAGGCTTTCAATTTACAGTAATCAAAGAAAATCCGATTACCTCAGTTAAGAATCAAAGTCGTGCAGGAACTTGCTGGTGCTATTCATCCTTAGCATTCCTGGAGTCAGAGTTATTGAAGGCAGGTAAGGGAACTTATGATTTCTCTGAAATGTTTCTTGTTGAAAACACCTATTTCGACCGTGCAGAAGCTGCTGTTCGTACTCACGGAGATGTATCATTCTCACAAGGTGGTTCTTTCTACGATGTAATGTACGGAATGGAACATTTTGGTTTGGTACCAGAAGAAGTGATGCGCCCAGGTGTTATGTATGGTGACACGTTGAGTAACCACACTGAGCTTTCAGCTGTTACAAATGCAATGGTAAAAGCTATCGCTCAAGGCAATCTCCGCAAGTTGCAATCCGACAAAGACGGAAATGCTTTGTGGAAGAAATCCATCAAAGCCGTTCACGAGATTTATCTAGGTGAATTACCAACTAGCTTTACATACAAAGGAAAGACTTATACTCCGAAATCATTCTTTGAGTCAACAGGTTTGAAGGCCAGTGATTATATTTCTCTGACTTCTTTCAGTCACCACCCATTCTATCAGCCATTCGTTCTTGAGATTCAAGACAACTGGCGTTGGGCTCAATCATACAATTTGCCTCTCGATGAGTTCATGCAAGTATTCGACTACGCTATCAATAACGGTTATACCATTGCTTGGGGTGCTGACGTAAGTGAGGAAGGCTTTACTCGTAATGGTATCGGTATCGTTCCAGACGTAGAGAAAGCTGTTGAACTTTCAGGTTCAGACATGGCACACTGGTTGAAACTTACTCCGCAAGAACGCGACTTGACTCAGAAACCTGGTCCGGAGAAGTGGGTTACTCAACAAGAACGTCAGTTGGCTTATGACAATTGGGAAACAACCGACGACCATGGTATGCAAATCTACGGTCTGGCAAAGGATCAGAACGGTACAGAATACTATATGGTAAAGAACTCTTGGGGCAAGTCAGGTAAATACGATGGACTTTGGTATGTATCCAAAGCATTCGTTCGTTACAAGACCATCAACATTCTCGTAAACAAGAAAGCTCTCCCAAAAGAAATTGCCAAGAAATTGGGTGTTAATCTCTAATTTTATCTGAATTCTTATCCAAAAAAGATAAGAAAAACCATATATTATCGCCAATTCTATAAATTTAATATAGAATTGGCGATTTTTAGTTGTTTTTTTTCTAACTTTACGGTTTGTTAGGTGTGGAAGGAAAATTTTGGATTCCAAACGCCTGTCTTGAGAGAAGAAAAAAGAAAAAAAACAATATATAATGAATTTCAAATGGAATTATCAACCTCCAACCCAAGAACAAATAGAAGCAGCTAAGGCCTTGTCGAAGGAACTGGGGATAAATCCAGTCCTCGGCAAATTACTATTGGAAAGAGGCATTACCTCTACAGCAGAGGCAAAGCGATTTTTCCGTCCACAGCTCAATGAGCTCCATGATCCATTCTTGATGAATGACATGAGTATAGCCGTTGAGCGCCTCAATCAGGCAATGGGCAGGAAAGAACGTATTCTGGTGTATGGGGATTATGATGTAGATGGCGTGACAGCAGTTGCATTGGTGTATAAATTCATCCTGCAATTCTATTCGAACATCGACTATTATATTCCTGATCGCTATGAAGAGGGATATGGAGTATCCAAAAAAGGAGTAGATTATGCTGCCGAGACAGGTGTTAAACTTGTTATTGTGTTGGACTGTGGCATCAAAGCCGTTGATGCTATTGCGTATGCCAAAGAGAAAGGCATCGATTTTATTATTTGTGATCACCACGTTCCCGATGAGGTTCTCCCACCGGCTGTTGCTATTCTAAACGCAAAGCGTTTGGATTCCACTTATCCGTACGAGCACCTATCAGGTTGTGGCGTTGGATTTAAGTTCATGCAGGCTTTTGCATTGAACAACGGTATAGACTTTCATCAGCTCACTCCGCTCTTGGATTTAGTGGCTATCGCCATTGCATCTGACATCGTTCCTATCATGGGAGAAAACCGTGTCCTTGCCTTCCATGGATTGAAACAGTTGAACTCTAACCCAAGTGTTGGCTTGAAAGCCATCATAGATGTTTGTGGACTATCGACAAAAGAAATCACCATGAGTGATATTGTCTTTAAGATTGGACCTCGCATCAATGCTTCCGGACGTATTCAGAACGGTCGAGAAGCCGTTGCCTTGTTGATAGAAAAAGATTTTGCATTAGCATTGGAAAAGGCTAATCAAATCAATGAGTACAACGAGACACGGAAGGATTTGGACAAATCCATGACGGAAGAGGCTACCAAGCTAGTTATCGACGAAGAAGACCTGAATAAACGCAAGTCTATCGTTATCTATAACGAGACATGGCATAAAGGTGTAATTGGAATTGTGGCATCTCGCCTGACCGAGACATACTATCGCCCAGCGGTCGTACTGACACGTACCGAAAATTTAGCAACAGGATCTGCTCGATCAGTAACTGGATTTGATGTATACAAAGCCATTGAAAGTTGCCGTGACCTTTTGGAGAATTTTGGAGGACATACCTATGCCGCCGGCTTATCCATGCGTATCGAGAATGTTCCAGAATTTACCAAACGATTCGAGGATTATGTCGCTGAACACATCGAGGACGAACAGACCATCCCTGTTTTAGACATCGATGCTATCGTCGATTTTAAAGATATCACTACCAAATTCTTCGCAGACTTGAAGAAGTTTAACCCGTTCGGACCAGACAACCATAAACCAATCTTCTGTACTCATCACGTATTCGATTACGGAACCAGTAAAGTTGTTGGACGGAACCAGGAACATATCAAGTTGGAATTGGTAGATAATAAATCACATAACGTGATGAATGGCATCGCCTTCGGACAAAGTTCCCAAGCCCGATATATCAAAACAAAACGGGCTTTTGACATTTGTTTCACGATTGAAGAGAACACTCATAAACGAGGAGAAATACAGTTACAGATTGAGGATATCCGACAGGCTGAAACCGTATGACCTATCTTGAGATTCTGAAAGCATATTGGGGATATGATAGTTTCCGAGGCATTCAGGAACATATCATCAACAGCATTGGTGCCGGGCATGACACGCTCGGACTAATGCCGACTGGTGGTGGCAAGTCCATCACTTTTCAAGTACCGGCGCTAGCCAAGGAGGGGATCTGTCTGGTCATTACTCCGTTGATTGCCTTAATGAAAGATCAAGTAAACAATTTAAGAAAACGAGGCATCAAGGCAGTAGCGGTATACTCCGGAATGACTCATGAACAAATCTTAGTAGCTCTGGACAATTGCATCTACGGCGATTATAAATTCCTCTATATCTCACCTGAGCGACTTGCTACCAATCTTTTTCTGACAAAATTACGGTACATGAACGTCAGCATGATAACCGTAGATGAGTCGCATTGTATCTCACAATGGGGTTATGATTTCCGTCCCGCCTACCTCAAGATAGCCGATGTCAGGTATGAACTTCCCAATGTTCCGGTTCTAGCATTGACAGCTACGGCTACCCCAACCGTTGTCGATGATATCCAAGCCAAGTTACAGTTCCGGGAAGGAAGTCAAGTGTTCCGCATGAGTTTTGAGCGGAACAACCTAGCCTACATCGTAAGAAAAACGGAGAATAAGCCTGAGGAACTACTACATATTCTCAATAGTGTACCAGGATCTGCCATTGTCTATACTCGTAATCGAAAAAGGACAAAGGAAGTTTCCGAACTATTGAACCAAAACCATATTACAGCCACGTTCTATCATGCCGGAGTGAACAATGACGTCAAAGATCTTCGACAAAAAGAATGGGTAAGCGACCGTGTTCGTGTGATGGTTGCAACCAATGCTTTCGGTATGGGAATTGACAAACCCGACGTGAGGTTAGTCATTCACATGGACCTCCCCGACTCCCCTGAAGCCTACTTCCAAGAAGCAGGGCGTGCAGGGCGCGATGGACAAAAAGCTTATGCCATCCTCCTGTATGCAAAAAGTGATAAGATCACATTAAACAAACGCATCTCTGACACCTTCCCTGACAAAGAATACATACGTAAGGTTTACGAACATATTAATTACTATTTTAACATGGCTATGGGAGATGGAGAAGGATGCACATATGCATTCAATCTGGATGATTTCTGTCGAAAATTCAAACATTTCCCAGTACAAGCCGACAGTGCTTTGAAAATACTTACCCGTGCCGGATACCTGGAATACACTGAAGAACAAGACAATGCATCACAACTCCTATTCACCCTCAAGCGAGATGAGCTATATATGCTCAAAGGGAATGTCCTTGACACCGAGAAACTGATAAACCTGATACTACGTTCATATACCGGATTATTCAGCGATTACGCTTATATCAATGAAGAATCTTTATCAGTCAAATCGGGCATTGACAGAGAACGAATTTATCAGATACTTATCAATCTTTCACAACGAAGAATCGTCCATTATATTCCCCGTAAACGGACTCCGTTCATTATCTACACTCGTGAGCGAGTAGAACAGGAAGATCTCCGCATCACAAAAGAAGTATATGAGGATAGAAAAGAGAATTACGCCCAACGCATTAAGGCAATGATAACCTATGCTGATTCAGAGGATAAGTGTCGAAGCCGAATGTTACTGCATTATTTCGGAGAGAGAAATGAGCACAACTGTGGACAGTGTGATGTATGTCTTCAAAAGCCAAAGAAATCTACTGATAATAAAACCTATAAGGAACTTTGCACTCAGATAAAGGAGATGCTAAAAGCCTCAACTATGAACAGCAAGGAACTGATTCAAGCTTTTCCCAATCAAGAGGAAGAAGTGGAACAAGTACTTCATTTCCTTATGGGAGAAGAAGAAGTGCAATTAAATAATGGAATCTTGTCCTTGAAGAATTAAAAAAAACAATGAAAAACATTATATTTGTCGAACAGATACTTTAAGAACACATATTATGAGTTTTTTTAAATCATTATTTGGTAGTTCCGACAAAGGAACAGCTGAAGAAAAGCAGAAGAACGAAGAACGGAACTTTGACATTCTGAAATATGATGGCATTCGCGCTCACAACGTCTATCGTTTCGACTATGCCATCCAGTGTTTCATAAAAGCTTTGGAGATTCATGAGGATGCAGAAATATACGAACACCTTAGTAATTGCTACAGCCGTGTTGGACGATTAGAAAAAGCGGAACAAGCCCTTAAAGATTGGGTAAAATTCGAGCCTTCAAATCCTCGTCCTTTATCCGTTCTTGCAAACATTGCCTTTATTCAGGAGAATTACCAACTGACGATGGATACTTGCGAGCAAGCCTTAGCGTTGGATTCTGAAAATCCTCTCCTCTATTACATGTCAGGAAGAGCATACAACGGTTTGAATCGTAATCAAGAAGCCATTGAGCAGCTAACCAAGGCAATAGAGAAGCAAGTCAACTATACCGATGCCTATATTAGCCGTGCAAATATTTATTTCTTACAGGACGAGCTAGTCAAAGCAAAAGAAGATATCGAGAAGATACAATCATACGATCCTGAAAATGAAGACGCTACTCTTCTTTTCGGAGATATTGAGATAAAAGAAGGCAAGATTGAAGAGGCAGCATTAACTTATCAAAAGATTCTAACTACCAATCCTTTTAATCGGGACGCATACCTCCGCTTAGGAATGCTTTTCCAAGGACAGAAGGAATGGGACAAAGCGATTCTAGTATACAATGATGCTATCGAAGTACTTCCTGAGTTCATAGATGCATACGTTGAACGGCGGAAGTGCAAAGAAGCAAAAGGAGATACTGAAGGCGCAGAAGCAGACATGGAGCTTATCAAGAAATTCAAGCCGACCTTTGATGTAGAAGATGCAGAACCAGCAGAGTACCTTCAACAAAAACAAAACATACCGTTCTGATACGGCTTTCCCATACAAGAAAGGCTGTCCCAAAAGGACAGCCTTCATTTTTCAACTACTTATTAACGACGAAATTACGTATCTGACACTCTGTACCAAGTGATTTCTCATTCTTTGAGGAGGAAATCTTCAACACTAATTGATGATTGCCTGATTCAAGCTCAGTCTCGAACATATAAACCCATGGTAAATAGAGATAATAGCTCCAGTGAGTATAAGTATCCAGTTTCTTAAATGGCTTCCCGTCAATACTGTACTCCAAGACACCCGCACTCGGACCTGCGACACAACAAATACCGACAGCCCTACCATTAAACCGTAATGTCAGCTTTGACCCGGCTTTCTTTGACTCGAGCATTGGAACATCAACGAAACCAAATCGCTTTTCGTATTTATCGTTCGGCCGCCAAACGGGAACATACTCCCAGCCCTTTCCTAGTTTTGCTTCCTTGATATCGACGAAGTCACCATTCACATAACTGAATTCATCCAAGAGTTTCTCTGGAATAATATGACGAACGACAGTATCTGATGGTTGGACATCACTCCACATCGTTTCCATCAGTCGAATGATAGATGCAGTATAATACTGGTGTCCCAATGGAGCCGGATGTTCTCCACCGAAATCCTTCCATGTGAATTGGCCAGCCAAGATCCGTTCACTGATTTCCTGTACCATATTGACGGTTGGAATCAAATAATGATTGGCGACACGGTCATGGTTATAGATAACATCTGGCTGTTGCCCTTTCGCAACCATATTGGTATAGTGTTCTCGCGTGAAATGCATGATGATGATATCCGTCTCGGGATCATTATTCCAAACATGTCGAACCACTCCTTCCATACCACGGATTTGTTCTTCAGCAGTAAACTCGTTCGTTTCATCATTTGCGACAGCCTCAAAGAACAGCAAGTCCACCTTTCCTTTCGACAACACATCGTGTACTAAACGAAATGCATGAGGTGTAGACCCCATAGACGGGATGCCCGCCTCAATAAAATCAAACTTTGTCTGAGGAAAACGTTTTGTAAAATATTCCATCAGCATGTTATGCCATCCTTTCATCTCTGTGATAGAGCCTCCGAGGAAAGCTACACGCACCTCGCCACCTTTTTGGAGCTTCAAGAAAGAGTTTTTCAAACTTCCCCTGGTACTCAAGTGAAAGAACTTTTCAGGGAATGGGCTTGCCTTACCCAAATCTATCGGCATGCTGGATTGTGCACTTATCAACGTGCAACAACTGATTAAACAAATTACTAATAACAACCTTTTCATCATTTTATTTATCCTTTAAAAACAATAACTATATTCTTTTATCATACAAATGTAGCATTTTCTTTTCGAATTATGACTGATTTGATGTATCTTTACACACAAATAGAAATGATATGAAAGAATTTTTTCGAGTATTAAGAAGATTTGTTCCTCCTTATAAAAAATATCTTGTCCTGAATGTGATATTCAATATTCTCTCTGCTATATTGAACATCTTTTCATTTGCAACGATTATTCCGATTCTACAGATCTTGTTCAAGATTCAGGAAGCTAACTATACATTTATTCCTTGGAATTCAGATGGTTCGTTCAAGGACATCGCTATTAACAATTTCTATTACTATGTCACCCACCTCATTGACACCTATGGAGCGAGTACAACATTGCTGTTGCTCGGACTCTTTTTGGTGGTGATGACTTTCTTTAAGACGACATGTTATTTCCTTTCATCTGCCACAATGATTCCTATCCGGACAGGTGTTGTACGAGATATCCGTAATCAACTCTATCAAAAGATATTAAATCTCCCATTAGGATTCTTCTCTGAAGAACGGAAAGGTGATATCATTGCCCGAATGAGTGGTGATGTCAACGAGATTGAAGTCAGCATCATGTCATCACTCGACATGCTGTTCAAGAATCCAATTCTAGTCATCATCTATTTCGGCACCCTCGTGACAATCAGTTGGCAATTAACCTTGTTTACAATCATCATTCTTCCACTCATGGGTTGGATTATGGGAAGAATCGGCAAGATGTTAAAGAGAAAATCTTTATTAGCCCAAGGTCAATGGAGTGATTTGATGTCGCAAGTCGAAGAGACCTTAGGTGGACTTCGAATCATCAAGGCATTTAACGCTGAATCAAAGATGAACGTTCGCTTCGGTGATACTAACAACTTGTACCGTAGAACTATCAGTCGTGTAAACACACGCCAGCAGATGGCTCATCCGATGAGTGAGTTCCTCGGTACGGTATTGATAGTCATCGTTCTTTGGTTTGGCGGTACACTGATTTTACAAAATGACAGTTCTATCACAGCACCATCATTTATCTTTTATCTCGTCATTCTTTATAGCCTAATCAATCCGCTGAAAGAATTCTCAAAGGCAAGCTACAACATACCAAAAGGCTTAGCAAGTATGGAACGTGTCGACAAGATTTTGAAGGCAAAGAACAAAATTCAAGAGAGTTCGAATCCAATACACATACATACCCGACTGGATGATAAGATTGAATTCAAACATGTCTCTTTCAAATACGCTCATCAATGGGTATTGAAAAATATCAACCTTGTCATACCGAAAGGGAAAACAATTGCTCTTGTGGGACAGTCTGGCTCAGGTAAATCTACGATGGTCGACCTGATTCCTCGATATTATGATGTTCAAGAGGGAGAGATTTTGATAGATGGCATCAACGTTAAGGATACGACCTTGTTCGAGCTCCGCAGTTTGATTGGAAATGTCAATCAAGAAGCGATTCTTTTCAATGACACCTTCTTTAATAATATTGCTTTTGGTGTAGAACATGCCACCAAGGAGCAGGTGATTGAGGCTGCCAAGATTGCTAATGCACATGAGTTTATTATGGCTAGCGAGAATGGATATGACACCATGATTGGAGATCGTGGAGGCAAGCTTTCTGGAGGACAACGTCAGCGTGTAAGTATCGCACGAGCTATCTTGAAAAACCCTCCTATCCTCATTCTGGATGAAGCGACCTCAGCTCTTGACACAGAAAGTGAGCGTATGGTTCAAGACGCATTGGAACGACTCATGAAGAATCGTACAACCATTGCCATTGCCCATCGGTTATCAACGATTCGAAATGCCGATGAGATATGCGTCTTACACGAAGGACAAATTGTTGAACGAGGCAAGCATGAGGAACTGCTCGCTCTCAACGGATATTACAAACGTCTCTGCGATATGCAACAGATGAAATAATAAGGCGTAACTATCATAAATAGGTATTAATAATGCATCTATTCACCATGAAAAGAAATGTATGGGCAGCGATTATCTTAGTACTATGCTGCATAAGTTCTGTTTCAGCACAAACCAAATGGGTTAATCCGCTCGAACTTGGAGATTCCATGGTTCACGGACGTTGGTGGCACCAGGAACTCAAGTCCAACTATCATCGTTTCCCAGATCGTGCTGAGAATATTGTTCGTAAAGCCGTATGGGATCTTTCCAAACAATCGGCTGGTCTTTCACTAGTCTTTCATACGAACGCTCCTTCCATTAAAGTCAGGTATAAAGTAACTGGTGGACTAAATATGTTCCACATGCCTACAACAGGTGTATCTGGCTTAGACTTGTATGCCACAGATGCGGACGGTGGCCTCCGTTGGTGTGCCAGCAAGTTCAACGTTTCGTTTGGAGATACCATCAATTATGAATTTAAGGATATCACTTATTTCACAGGAGACAATCGAGGATACGACTTCGAACTGTATTTACCTCTATATAATGAAGTGTCATGGCTAGAGGTGGGTGTACCAGAAGATAGGGATATTCGCTTTAGCCCGGCTTCTCTTGAAAAGCCCATCGTTGTGTATGGTACATCCATTGCACAAGGTGCCTGTGCTTCACGAACAGGTATGGGATGGACGAACATCGTAGAAAGAGAAACGACATACCCTCTCATCAACCTTGCTTTCTCGGGCAATGGCCAAATGGAAGAAGAAATATTCAATCTATTGGCTGAGATTGATGCAAAATTATATATCATCGACTGTCTGCCCAATCTTACTGGAGAAAAGAGCAAACTTATTTTTGATCGTTTGCTAAAAGGTGTCGACATTCTTCGGGCAAAACATAATTGTCCTATTTTATTAGTGGAACATAATTACGCAAGTAGTCGCAGTTCACAGGTTGCAAAAGACACATATGAGGTTACCAACAAAGAACTTCGCAGGGCATATGAAGCTTTACAAGCCAAAGGCATAAAAGATATCTATTATCTCAGTAACGAGGAACTGGGATTCTCACAAGACTCCATGGTTGAAGGTTCCCATCCGAATGATATCGGTATGCGTCAGTATGCAGATGCTTATATCAAAAAAATCAATGAGATTTTCCAGGAGGGATATGAGGATGAGCTGATCTTTAAGCCTTGTACCCAGCAACGCGACTGGTATGACTGGAGGGCAAGACATGAACTTATGTTGAAACGGAACCGTGACGAAGCACCACAGATTGTTTTGATTGGTAACTCCATCACACACTTTTGGACAGACGACACACGCAAGTCCGATAAACAAGCCAAAGCCAATCGAAAGAGTTGGGATAAATTGTTCAAAGGACTGATCGTCCACAACCAAGGATTTGGTTGGGACCGTGTTGAGAATGGTTTGTGGCGTATTGCACACGGAGAACTTGACGGCTTTGATGCAGAAAAGATTTTCCTCCTTCTTGGAACGAACAATTTCTATAGCAATACTCCTGAAGAGATAGCAGATGGTATGATGCTCCTTATCAAAGCAGTCCGCAAACATCAGCCAAACGCTAGAATCTACCAAGTAGGCGTCATGCCAAGAAGAGACGGTGAAGAGAAGATTAAAGCCATCAACGAGATTGTGAAGAAACGTCTTGCAGGTACCGATGTCACTTATGTTGAAATGTCGACAGGCTTCCTTGATGAGAACGGTAAACTAATTGAATCGTTGTTTGCAGGCGACGGACTTCACCCAAACGAAAAAGGATATGCCATCGAAGCTAAGAACTTGGAAAAATATGTAAAAGAATAACGATATTGCATCATGAAAAAGACAGCTTATACTGAGAACCTGACTTCATCCAAGAGGATGAACCGTAGGACTTTCCTGAAAAGTACAGCCGCATTAGGTATCGGCGGCTTAGCCAGTTCCATTCCACAACAGGCTTGGGCGGAAGAACAAACGATTAATACAGCAAAGAACCAGACCTTTAAGTTTAAGAACGGCAAATTCAAAGTTCTGCAACTCACAGATACACATTATCTCACTGGAGACCCACGTTCTGAACGAGCTATAAAGAATGTTCGAGAGATGTTAGACTTAGAGAAACCGGACTTAGTCATTCACACAGGAGATATTATTTTCGGAAAGCCAGCTGAAAAATCACTCCGTGAAATACTTGGTCCGATGGCAGAACGGAAAATTCCTTTTGCCGTGGCAATGGGAAACCACGATGGACAGTACGACAAGAACAGACGCGAAGTTGCCGACATCATCCGGTCCATCCCATATAACATCAATGTTGGTGTTGAAGGAGTTTATGGTGACACGAACGACATCATCACTATCGAATCGGAAAAAGATAATTCGACCAAGTGGGTCTTCTATCTCTTCGACTCGGGAGACTGGCTGAAAGAACCTGATTACGAAGGCTACGATTATATACGTCATGATCAGATCGATTGGTACCGTAAGAACAGTAACGCCTTCACTCAAAAAAATAATGGGAAACCTGTTCCTTCATTGGCGTTTTTTCATATTCCACTTATGGAATTCACGTATGCTCTTCGGTACGACACCAAACGTTTCCTAAGAGGAAACTGGGGTGAGGATCCTTGTCCTCCAACTGTAAACTCCGGACTTTATGCAGCCATGAGAGAACAGAAAGATGTGATGGCAATCGTGTGCGGTCACGATCACGACAATGATTTTGCTATGCAATGGAGAAAGATGATCTTTATGTTTGGACGATTCAGCGGTTGTGATATAACATACAATAATCTCAAGCCCAACGGAGCTCGTGTCTTCGAGTTTACTGAGGGAGTTGACGGTTTCCGTTCATGGATTCGTGAATTTGGTGGAGTTATCTCTCATAATCATAAGTTCCCAGATGAATTCAACAAATATTAAAGTTTAACAATGGATAGAAGAACTTTTGTCAAGTCATCAGCAATGCTAGGAATGGCAGGTCTAACCTCCACTATTCCTCTAAGCGGAGAGGCAGCAGTACATGCCAAGTCTGCAAATAAACCATTTCCAAGTTTCAAATTCAAGAACGGGAAATTCAAGATTCTCCAATTCACCGACACCCATTATATTGCCGGTGATTCAAGATCGGAAAGAGCATTGAAAAATGTACGGCAAATGCTTGACATGGAGAAGCCTGATTTAGTAATTCATACGGGCGATATCATCTTCGGGAAGCCAGCCCAACAGTCACTGAAAGAGATTCTCATGCCTATCTCGGAACGTCATATACCTTTTGCCGTCACCTTAGGTAACCATGACCAACAATTCGGAATGACAAGACAAGAAGTCTACGACTATGTAAAGACTCTTCCTGGTAATATTAACCAAGGTGTACCTGGCCTTACGGGAGCTTCGAACGATATCATCACACTTCAGTCGGCTAACGGTTCCAATAAGTGGATTCTTTATCTGTTCGACTCATTGGAGAACATACA
>CAMVLL010000030.1 GCA_947168315.1 uncultured Bacteroidota bacterium
CAAGAAAAGAAGAAAGTCATAGTCATCAATAAAAGGGCACAAAGTGATATTTTATTCATACTGTTTTTTATGTAAAAAAGGTCGTTTTTCTTTTTTTGCAAAGATACTTTAAACCACGCTTAATTCAAAGTTTATAAGGATATTATTTAGACAACAATATAAACACAAATAGGACTTCCTTTTGTTATGACAACTGATTGATAATAAAAATAAAATGCATTTTTTATGATCGTATTATTATTTATAATTATATTTGCTATTCAATAAAATAATGATTATTAAGAGATGAAAAGGGTTTCTTTTGTATTATTCATTCTTTTTGCTTTTTCAATTGGTTTACAAGCACGAGTAATCAAGGTTTTGACGATTGGTAATAGTTTCTCTGAGGATGCGGTTGAGCACTATCTTTACGAATTGGCTTTTGCACAAGGAGATACGTTGATTATTGGTAACGCTTGCATTGGAGGTTGTACGATTGATCGTCATTATAATAATGCTCAGACTGGCGAGAAAGCGTATAGCTATCGGAAGATAGTAGATGGTGTCAGGACTGAAAAGAATGGTGTTGACTTGAAGTCGGCTATACAAGATGAGGCCTGGGATTATATTTCCTTACAACAAGTAAGTCAAGATTCGGGCCGTCCAGAGACATTTGGCAGTTTGAAGAACCTGAAGGATTATGTCATGAGTCAGGCTACTAATAAGAATGTGGAGATTATCTGGCATTTGACTTGGGCTTATGCGGCTAACTCAACGCATGGCGGCTTTAAGAACTATGATAATAATCAGATGAAGATGTATAAAGCCATCTTAAAGACCAGAAAACAAGAGTTGCCTAAGGTTGGAATTAAGAAAGTTGTTCCTTCTGGGATTGCGATTCAGAAAGCACGTAAGATGGTTGGTGACATCTTGAACCGAGATGGTTTTCACTTGGATATGACATTAGGAAGATATACGGCTGCTTGTGCTTGGTGTGAGTTCCTGACTAAGAAGAGTGTTAAAGGGAATCCGTATTTCCCTGATACCATTCAAAGAGAGCAGGCGATGAAAGTTCAAAAAGCTGCTCATAAAGCATTCAAATCTTTGTAAGATAATAAGACGAAATAGAATAATAACTAAAAATGAAAGTATCAATGAAAAAATTCTTTGTTTTAATGTCTCTTGCTTTGTTCTGCTTTTATGGCTTAAATGCACAAGTGATAAAAGTTGATGACTTGGAAAAGTATGCAAAGCAACGATATGGAGATAAATGGCTGGATGCAGCTGCAAACTTGGCAAGTCAATTAGAGTTAGATAAGAATCAATCGTTGACTTATCAACAAGTGATGCAATGTCCAGGAAGGACAAAAGATCAAATATATGTGTTGATGAATTATTGGGTAACTGCTACGTTTGCAGGACAGCAAAGTGCTATCACATTAAATGATAAAGAAAGTGGAACAATTATTTTCAATGCTACAATCGATAATATTGCAACACATACCGGTACGGTAAGCGAATATAGTGTTAGTATTACGCCGGTTGTTAAGATAGATATTAAGGATGGACGAATTCGTGTGACATATACTGTGCAGAATTATGACGTCCTCGACAATGTCGGTGCAGGGTGGATTGGTGCCATAGCACGTGATGATAATGTTGGAAGAAACCCTTATGGTGATCCTAAACGAATGAAAAAAGATGCTACTGATCGAAACTTACGTGATGAGCATTGGGAAATTGCTAAACACTATCCTTTTAAAGCAAAGGATACCAAAAAACGCACTTCTTCAAAAGCTTTGGTCATGACACATGCATATAGCAATGTGATTATGGATAAGATTGAGGAGGCCCTCAAACATGGTATCATTGGAAATGAAAATGATGATTGGTAATTTATAAACGATATGTAGTCAATATAAGGAGACAAACCATTTGGTCTGTCTCCTTTTTTATCCGGCCCAATTCTCTCTATCCAGGTTCCGATAATTGATGGCTTCTGCCAGATGGGCTGATTTTATTTCCTCACTCCCATCCATGTCTGCGATGGTTCTCGATACTTTCAGAATACGATCGTAGGCACGAGCCGACAAGTTCAATCGATTCATGGCATTCTTCAAAATTCGCAACCCAGCCTCATCGGGTTGAGCAAAAAGATGAATAAGTTTGCTTTCCATCTGTGCGTTGCAGTATATGCCTTTGTATTTGGCAAAGCGTTCGGCTTGGATATTCCTAGCTTTGATAACTCTTTCCCGGATAGTAGCACTGCTCTCTCCACACCTGGCTTCAGACAGCTTTTCGAAAGGTACAGGTACAATTTCAATCTGGATATCTATTCTATCGAGTAAAGGACCACTAATGCGATTCAAATACCTTTGAACCTGTCCTTGACTACAGACACAAGGACGAGTGGGATGATTATAATATCCGCAAGGACATGGATTCATGGATGCAATCAGCATGAAACTGGCTGGATAATCCAGACTGTATTTTGCTCTTGAGACGGTGATATGACGATCTTCTAGTGGTTGGCGTAATACTTCCAAAACACTTCTGTTAAATTCAGGGAGTTCATCAAGATAGAGGATTCCATGATGAGCCAAACTTATCTCACCAGGCTGCGGATTACTTCCACCGCCTACCATGGCAACTTGAGAAATGGTATGATGTGGACTCCTAAATGGTCGTGTTGCGATAAGTGAGGTGTTCTTCCCTAGTTTTCCGGCGACTGAATGTATTTTGGTTGTTTCTAAACTTTCAGCCAATGAGAGAGGTGGGAGGATAGTAGGTAATCTCTTTGCCATCATCGATTTTCCGCTGCCAGGAGAACCGATCATAATGAGGTTGTGCCCGCCACAGGCAGCGACCTCTAGGGCTCTTTTTACACTCTCTTGCCCCTTTACATCGGAGAAATCGAAAGGGAAGCTACTCTGATGACGATAGAATTCCTCTTCGGTGTTGATGATGGTTGGGGTGAGTTCTCGTTCATTGTTAAAGAACTCCACAACTTCTTTTAGATTCTCAACCCCATAAACCTTGATATGGTCGACTACCGCTGCTTCTCTTGCGTTTTGTTTTGGGAGGATAATACCTTCGAAACCTTTGGCTTGAGCTTCTACGGCTATGGGTAATGCTCCCTTAATCGGTTGCAGACTACCATCCAGGCTTAGTTCTCCAATAATTAAATAGTGTGATAGTTTCTCCTCAGAGACGATTTCTGTGGCAGCCAAAATCCCGATTGCTAAGGGTAAGTCGTAGGAAGAACCTTCTTTTCGAATATCTGCAGGGGCCATATTGACGATGATTTGGCACGAAGGATATTTGTAACCGTTAACTTGCAGGGCTGCATGGATGCGTTCATGGCTTTCTTTCACAGCTGAGTCGGGAAGTCCGACAAGGAAAAACTTGATGCCTCGTGAACTGTTCACTTCAATAGTAATAATAGTAGCGTCGATGCCTTGTAAGGCAGCGCCATAGACTTTTACAAGCATATTGATTTAGTTAAGTTAATGTTTGATAATTTACTTTTTTAGTCTTCTCTGTTTTTGTTCTTTTTCTTTTTCTTGATCTTGTTTAATTAAATCTTTCACTTTATGGACTAGTGAATCTCCATTTATATCCTCAATAAGGACTCGTCTGTTCTTGTCTAATAAGTAATTCTTAGGAATATCAACCAGTCCTGTTTGAGTGATGATATTGCCTTGCCATGCTTTGAAGTCACATGCCTGAAGCCATTGTGTAGTATCTCTGTTGCTGATCGCATTGAGCCAAGCCTCTTTGTTCATATCCAAAGAGATACTCATGGCAACGAACTTTTCTTTTTTCAATGCTTTCACAGCGGAAGCAAGAGTGTCTTGGTAAGCAATGCTTTCAGGATTCCAACTAGCCCAAAAACTTAGCAGAATATATTTATCTCTCATCTGAGCAAGTCCGACTGTCTTGCCGTTCCGATCAGGCATATTGAAGATATTGATATAGCTGTTATTCTTCATTGTTGCTTGATCTAATCGTTTCTTCAGGTTTGAAACATACCGTGTATCCTGTATATTTCCGCTAAGTCTTCCTATCAGTGCCTTTAATCGGTTGATGTCGATGACGGAATCGCGCACATAATATTTATCTAAAAGATAGAGGTTCGTGAATGAACGAGGATGTTCGCGGATAATTGAATCGACAAAAGCCTTAGTATCTGTTTGTTTTGATTGATTCAGGGCTGTGAGAATCTCGTTCATGAGTTTGTTCTCGTCGTGACCCTTAATTGTAATCGATTGGTTATCGCCTTTAATTTTTACTTTCTGTCCTTTATCGGCAAAGATAGGAATCATCTCTTGGTCATGCCAAAGAATCTGAAAGACGGTAAGGGTGTCGGGTTGTATCTTATATTTGAACTTCCCTTTTTTAAGGATGATAGTATCCAAAGAGAAACTTGGCTCTATATAATACACTAAAAGTGTATCGGTAGACAACGCATTAAGTTGTCCTTCAAGGGTAAAGGTTTTTTTCTTACATGAAGAGAATAAAACCAATACGAGTAAGATCCATGTGCTCCAGTATCTCATGCTCCCAAATGTTTGCTGCGAATTTACGTTTTTTTTTCGAATCTTTCCTTTTTTGAGCATGGAAGTTAATAGGATGGTATAAAAAAGATGAAAGCGAGGAAAGAATCGACCGATTCTTCCCTCGCTTTGGTTATTCAATAAAGTTTGTTATTAGTTTGCTTTGAATTTATAGATGGCAAATGTTTGTGCAGCCACTTCTGTATTCAGCACGTTTCCTTCAATGGATACGGGTTTTGTCTTAGGTGATACGATATTTGGCTGTTGGATTGTATTGTCAATATCTGGATTGTCGGCATGAAGGGTGATGCATGTGCCATTACCCAAAGTCACTTTCTTCTTTAAGCCGGCAAAAGTTACAGTCACTGGTTGTACCTTATCTGAAGTGTTGATCACTTTAACGATATAGGATTGCTCCTTATTATCCCAGACAGCACTAGCAAACAAGCCATCTTGTCCGTCCTGACCGCTCACTGGCTTCTTATCCATGGTCAGTGGTACTACGTTTGTTCCCTTGTTCAGACTATAGAGTTGTTGAACATAATAGCTACAAGTGCGAACAGTATTCAAATTGTCGAACCAAATCAGGTCAGGTCTCCATTGCCATCCTTCAACGTGAGCAAAAAGTGGAGCGTAGGTAGCCATGTGAACGATATCTGCGTTCCGTTCCAGATTGGTCATAAAGGCAGCTTCCAACAAAGAAGCATGGAAATGGTTGAACTTCTTTCCTCTTCCATGGCAAGCATATTCGCCGGCAAAGACCTTCGGACCTTTCCGATCATAGTTGTCATAGCGGTTTCCTTGAGAGAGGAACCAGCTTTCGGGGCGGTAGAAGTGTTCATCAACTAGATCTGCACCTAATTTCTTCATCTCCGGCCACAAATAGTCAAAGGCTTCTCCTTCTGATCCAGGACCAGAACTGCCGACAATCTTTATTTCTGGATGTGTTTTGCGTAATGCTTCAATAAATGGTTTCAAACGTTCCGGGTAAATAGGATCCCATTGCTCGTTACCGATACCCAAGAACTTCATGTTAAATGGTGCGGGATGTCCCATGTCGGCACGAAGTTTTCCCCATTTTGTATTTGTGTCACCATTTGCAAATTCTACCAAGTCGATTGCGTCCTGAATGAACTCACCTAGTACTTCCATTCCAGGTTGTGCGTCTTCATCATTCTGATATTGACAGATGAGGCCTACATTCAAGATAGGCAATGGCTCAGCACCGATATCTTCTGATAATTGGAAGAATTCAAAGAATCCGAGACCATAACTTTGGAAGTAATCTGGGAAGAAACGATATGGGAAAGTGTAATGCCATCTGTTTTCATTTAACGGACGGTTCTCAACAGGGCCTACTGTATTTTTCCATTGATAACGTGTCTCCATATCTGTTCCTTCAACGATACATCCGCCAGGGAAACGTAAGACACCTGGACGAATATCGTAGAGGGCTTGTACCAAATCTTTTCTCATTCCGTTCTTACGACCTTTCCATGTGTCAACAGGGAAAAGTGAAACGTGTTCCAAATCTAAAGTTCCTTCGTTTCTGCTAAGCAGGAAGATGCGCAAGTGGGCCTTTGGCTCTGTAACGGAAGCATGAAGAATAGCCTCAAATTGTTTCCATTCTTTTGTGTTGATCTCTATTTCTTGTTGGGCAAGCACCTGAGTCTCCGACATGGAGTTGTTCTTGATCAGTTCGACGCGGATTTTCTGGTTCTCTCCTCTTGCCCAGACAGAGAAACGATAATCCGCTCCTTCTTTAATTCCTATTCCGAAATAGCCTTCATTCTCGATACCTGTCCATTTCTCTCTGTGTCCAGGATTTCCTAAGCGGACATAGTGTGGATTTCTTTCAAACGGTCCGTCATTCATCAACTTCACATTGCCGAATGTAATCCAACCCATGTAGTTTTGTGGGTATTCGAAGGAACGGTTCTTGACGAGTTCTGCATAGACACCGCCATCTGCTCCGTAGTTGATATCCTCAAAGAAGAGGCCGTACATAGTCGACTGAATAGGTGCTCCTATTTTGTTTGTTTGGACAACAAGGTTATGCGTTTGTGCTTGCAAACCGATTGTTGCGGCAAAGGCCATTATGGCCAAAATAGATCTTGTTTTTTTCATGGTTATTTGATTTGATGATTCTTTGGTTACAAATATACGTTTTTTTACTGAAAAACAGAAAGACTGTCCCTTTAAAAGAAGACAGTCTTTCTGTATATTTTTTAGTCAAATAATTGAAGACTTAATCGTTTTCCAATAATTCCAGCATCATTGTCAGTTTTCCTTCAGAATCAATATAGGAGTAACGACCGTTTGTGTAGTCACCTCCAGCCACAACAGGCATTCCATCTTCTGCCAAGTTCTTGAGCGTTTGCTTCATATCTTTACAAGTAAAGGCGATATGATGCAGTCCTTCGCCGTTCTTCTTCAGATATTCCAGCCAAACAGATGGTGTATCATCCATCGGGGAGATCAACTCGAACTGGATATTTTCAAAGTTGAAGAATGATTGATAGATTTGAGCATGGCATGGTTTCCCACGATAGTATGCATGGGTAGCTTCCCAACTGTCGGTGGTGACAATTTTTGGAGTCTCAACACCTAGGAACTTAGCCCAGTTCTCTGTGGTCTTGTTAATGTCCCAGCATAAGATTGCGAATTGTGCAACTCGTTTGGTGTAGAGTTTCGGAGTAAACGCTTCCATGATAGCGGTCGGCTTTCCTTCCGCATCAAAAGCTCCCAGCTTGTAATGTGTCGGACGGCATTCTGGTTCCCAATAGAACACACCTTTGCAGTGACCATTCGATTGATTCATTCCTCTTTGTACGATACGGCTGATTTCTCTTCTTCCCTTCTCAGGGTCGGTAACTTCTGTACCTGTCTCAACGATCATGCTTTCAGAACCATATTTCTCATAAAGGTGTTGGATGTTCGCCAAACTTCTGGCGATAGTTTCGTTGGCAGTCACTTGTTTGTTTTGCATTGCCCAATAAGGATAAACAGACAAACCAATCATATCCCATTTTGCACCGTTATTTTTCAGAATATCAAGATTCCAGTCGTACATCTCCTGATCAAATCCGTTATCCAGATGAACGATGACGATTGTTTCAGGAAATACTTCCTTAACTGCGTCATAACCTGCTTTGAAGAGGCCGGCATATTGTTCCGGATTAACGCTAGCCTTACCAACTGGCCATAGGAAACCGTCGCTGGTCTCATTACCTACTTGTACCCATTTTGGATTGATTTGATTGTTTTTGAGTAAGGTTAATACGTCTTTGGTATGAGCGGCAACGTCCTGTTTCATCTCTTCGTATGAATGATTCTTCCATGCTTCAGGAATATTCTGGTGACTTGGGTCAGCCCAGTAGTCACTGTAATGGAAATCGATCATAATCTCCATATCCAACGCTGCTGCACGCTTACATTTTACCAGCAAATCTTCTTTGCTACACCAGTTCCCATGCTTTGAGGGATCTACCCAAACGCGTAAGCGAACGGCATTCATTCCCAATTCCTTCATCAAAGCAGTACCTTCGCGTTCCTCGCCAGCGGCATTGAATAGCTTCTCTCCTCTCGATTCCATTTCGGTAATCCAGCTTATATCCGCACCTTTATAGAATACTACTTCTTCTTCCTGTTGTTCTTCTACGGCGGCTTCATTTTCTTTAACTCCACAACTATTCATCCCGATGATGAATGCTGCCATACCTAATAACAATAATAGTTTTCGTTTCATATTTTTCTGCTATTTTATTGATAGATAGTGCAAAGATAATGATTCTTTCTTTTGATTAAAGCAAATCAGAATAAACGTTCTAGGAATTTAAAATATTATTTTTGTTAGATATTATATTTGTTTTTTATATCTTTGCAATAGATACAAAGGAAAACACGCATGAACATAAGAAATAACAGCATATATTTCTTATGTTTTTTGTCTACCTTTGTAAAGTAATAGTGATTATTATTATCTAAACATATAAATTTTTAAACAATGATTAAAAAGTTGTATTTGCCATTAGTGGCATTGATGGTAATTGCCCTTTCATCATGCGGCAAGATGGGAGCGTTGTCTCCTGAATATTTCACTACAAATCCTCAAGTTCTTGAGGCTATTGGTGGTAAAGTCCCTGTAACAATCAACGGTCGTTTCCCAGAGGCTTATATGAAAAAGAACGCAACTGTTCAAGTTACTCCTGTTTTGAGATGGAACGGTGGCGAAGCAAAAGGTCAGCCAGCTATGTTCCAAGGTGAGAAAGTTGAAGGTAACGGTCAGACTATCTCTTACAAGGTAGGTGGTAGCTATACGATGAGAACTTCTTTCGACTATGTTCCACAGATGGCTAACTCAGAACTTTATCTTGATTTCTTGATCAGAAGAGGCAGCAAGACTTACACTATTCCTTCTGTAAAGATTGCTGATGGCGTGATTGCTACTTCTGAACTTCCTACTCTGAAGAGTGCTAATGCTTCTTATGCCGATGATGCTTATCAACGTATTATCAAACAGGCTGAGGAAGCTAACATTATGTTCTTGATCCAACAAGCTAACTTGCGTAACAATCAGTTGAATTCTCAGGATATGAAGGACTTCCACAAGAAGGTTGCTGAGGTTAATGCAGACAAGAAGAACTATAAGTTGGATAACATCGAGGTTTCTGCTTACGCTTCTCCTGATGGTGGTGTGAAATTGAACACAGGCTTGGCACAGAATCGTGAAAAGAATGCTGAAAAGTATCTGAACCAACAACTGAAGAAGGCTAAGATTGACGCTGATGTTGATGCTAACTACACCGCTCAGGACTGGGAAGGTTTCAAAGAACTGGTTTCTAAGTCTAACTTGCAGGATAAGGATTTGATTCTCCGCGTTCTTTCTATGTACAATGATCCACAACAGAGAGAAAATGAGATCAAGAATATCTCTTCTGTTTACAAGACATTGGCTGACGAGATTCTTCCACAACTCCGTCGTGCTCGCTTGACTGCTAATTACGAAATTATCGGTCGCTCTGACGAAGAGATCAATGATGCATTCAATGCAGATCCTAAGGTGTTGAGCGTTGAGGAATTACTTTACGCTGCTACATTGACTGACGATAACACTCGCAAAGAGGCTATCTTCACTAAGACTACTCAACTTTATCCGAACGATTTCCGTGCATACAACAACTTAGGTCAGTTGGCTTATGCTGCAGGTGATGTTGATAAGGCTGAGAGCTACTTCAAGAAGGCTGCCGCTTTGAACGCAAACGCTCCTGAGGTTAACTCTAACTTAGGTTTGGTTGAGCTTGTTAAGAACAATGTTCCAGCTGCTGAGGCTTATTTAGGCAAGGCTACGGGTGCTAACGCTGCTGCTGAGGCTTTGGGTAACCTTTATATCAAGCAAGGTAAATACCAAAGAGCAGTAAATGCTTTCGGTGATGTTGCTTCTAACAGCGCTGCTCAAGCACAGATCCTTGCTAAGGATTATAACAAGGCAAAGAACACCTTGGAGGCTATCAAGAATAAGGATGCGATGACCGACTATTTGATGGCTATCGTTGGTGCTCGTACAAACAATGCTTCTTTGGTTAGAAGTTCTATGAAGAGCGCTATCCAAAAGGATGCTTCTATGGCTGCTAAGGCTGCTGTTGATCGTGAATTTGCTAAGTTCCAAAGCGAAATCAGATAAATCACTCTATATGATTTGAGAGGATGTTCCGAAAGGAGCATCCTCTTTTTTTGTCCTACTCAACAAATTAATTTATCTTTGTCTAGTAATCAATTATCTATGCGGAAAGATCTATTTCTACTACTGATTTCATTCCTTCTTTTTTCCTGTCGTTCCAGGGAAAAACAGGTGTTTTATGAGGAAATGGTTGGTTTCCCTGATAAAGAACTTGGAATAGAACAAGGTGTTTCGGCTTGTTTTGCTGGAATCTTGGATGGATATCTCTTGATGGCGGGTGGTTGTAACTTTCCGGATGTCCCGGCAGCCGAAGGTGGAACGAAGAAATACTATAAAGGTATTTATGCAGCCAAACTTACAGCCGAAAATGTGTTGGATTGGAAGTTGGTTGGTGAGTTACCAAGTGAAGTCGCCTATGGTGTTACCATATCTTTATACGATAGACTTTTAATGATCGGTGGAAATAATTCTGCTGAATCTTTCAAGACGGCTTATTCTGTAGCGTGGACGGATGATCTGCATACTACCATTCAAATCGATTCTCTCCAAAGTCTGCCTTTCCCTTTGGATAATATGACGGGATGTTTGGTTGGACGATACATTTATCTTGCCGGGGGAAATAAAGACGGCAAACCATGTAATGATGTTCTAAGATTATCACTTGACGATATGGCAAAAGGTTGGGAAAGTCTTCCTTCTTTTCCTGGACAAGCGCGTATTCAGTCGGTTTGTGGTGGAATAGATGGTGTCTTTTATATGTGGGGCGGCTTTGACTTGAGTGCAAAAACCCTAAATACAGATGGTTTTTGTTACGATGAAGCGCATCGTCAGTGGATTTCTGTTCAAGGGCCGGAGGATATTCAACATCGTCCACTTTTTACAGGAGGAGGCATAGCAATTGCTAGAGATTCCCAACAAGTGATCGTGATAGGAGGTGTGAATAAGGATATTTTCATGACAGGTATGCTTCAGACCGACTCGCTTTATATGAGACATCCGATTCCTTGGTACCAGTTCAATCCTTATGTCTTGCAGTTTGACGGGAAACGATGGAAGGTTCTCTCCCACTCTCAGGGTATAACGGCCAGAGCTGGTGCAGCTTTGGTAAATGGTGATGGAGTTTTCTATATGGTTGGCGGAGAATTGAAGCCAGGCATTCGGAGTAATAAGATTTATAAATTCGATATTCAGGAATAATCATTAAAATATAGAGATATGAAAAGACAACTTGGATTGATTGTTTGTATGATATGCCTCTTATTAGGTGCATGTAAGAATGATAAGGTAGCTTTGTTTAATGGAAAAGATTTGACTGGTTGGAAATGTGTGACTGACCCGAAAAGTGATGTAAGTCCTGATCAAACCTTTATGGTAAAGGATGGTGTCATCGCTATCTCTGGAACTCCTTTCGGATATATGCGTACTACGACTAAATATGCTGATTATACATTACATACCGAATGGAGATGGACAGCTGACCCCGCTGATAGTGGTATCTATTTACTTGTTCAAGAAGGAGATAAAGTTTGGCCGACAGGCATCCAATGTCAGATGCAAGGAAATAGTTTGGGTGTTTTAATGGGAGGTATCCCAATGAAAGGTGTAGAAGACCGAAATGGTTTCTATGTAAAGAAACTGTCCTATACGGAACTTGTCGAAAAACCTGCAGGTGAATGGAATGAGACGGAGATAACTTGTAGTAAAGGCCATCTGTCTGTAACCATAAACGGAGTCTTAGTGAACGAGGCTGATTGTCAAGAGAGTGAAGGATATATAGCCTTGCAAAGCGAAGGCGGTCCGATAGAATTTAGAAATGTTTATTTGACAAAGGAATAAAAAAAGGGGGCATCGCCTTGCCCCCATTCATAAACTTAACTTTAAGAGAAAATAGTTATGATATCACATCATAATGTCTTTTTTATGTGGTATAGTTATGGTTTTTGATTATCTGCATAGAAGACATTGTTCGGACTCATCAGAAGCGGATTCCCAATCTGACTGAAAATGTCCTTCTCTTTATCCCATTTATACTGCGTCATCACGATATAGTCTCCAACTTCCCCATGATATGCGGTTTTGGCAATGGGTTGGTATTCTTTTTTTCTTGAATCCCATCGAGACAATTCAACAGTGAATCCATCGTTATCATACGTATAGAAGTAACAGTTTCTAGGTATCCACTTCTTCGATACATTGTCCCATTTCTCTACTTCCTTAGTGACGATCCTATTGGCCTCATCATAAGAGCAAGTACATTTGGTCTTTACTTCCCATAATCCATCCTCTTCTTGATAGTTCTCAACAACAACGGTGTGTTCGTTCAAGTTTGTGGTGCGATAAAATCCTCCATCAGGATTACCCAGGCTCAATGTCAGAGCCATAACATTAGTTGCAATAGTTAATAGTTCCATAATCGTAATTTTAATTGTTTTTTCTACTTATTAGACACTCGGATAATCGGTTTTGTTACAAAAAAAGTTTTTTATTTTACTTTTTTCGATAACAAAAGGTATGCCAAACATTATAACGCATTGTATATCAGTGGTATATAAAATGAATAAAATGAAGAGATATGTCTATTATGTTATGAGAAATGGTCTAAAAAATAGACATATTTATCGAATGTTCCTGTAGTTTTTATTATCTTCGCATTACATCAGTCTAATAAGGAAACCAAATGGACAATATATAATTAATAGTATGAAGAAGATTTATTATTTCAGCCTGATTTGTATTTGTTTCATGATGATGGCATGTGGAAATCAATCATTGAATATTCAATCTCAAATAGCAAATGAAAATATGGATAGTTGGAAAACTGTATTAGAAGAGAAGATGCCTTTGATAGGACATCGTAATTGGATTGTCGTAACGGATATGGCTTATCCTTTACAGACTAATCCGGGTATCATTACCTTGTTTGCGCCGGAACCGTATGAACAAGTCATTGCCAAGGTGAGTGGGATGATAAAGAAAGCTCCTCATATCTTTGCCCATGTTTACCAAGATAAGGAGCAATTAGCACTTTCCGAGGACCTTGCCAAAGGCTGGAATGCTTATAAAGAACAGCTTGGGAAGGTGCTCGATCAGAAAGAAGTGACTTACTTGCCTCATGAGGAATTGATATTGAAGCTTGATGAGATAAGCAAACTCTATCAAGTTATCATCATAAAGACCAGCTTGACTATCCCATACACCTCCACTTTCTTTGAGTTGGACTGTAACTATTGGGATGCTGAACGGGAGGCAGCGATTAGAAAATAACAAGTTGATTTGT
Source organism: uncultured Bacteroidota bacterium (assembly GCA_947168315.1). Lineage (GTDB taxonomy): Bacteria > Bacteroidota > Bacteroidia > Bacteroidales > Bacteroidaceae > Phocaeicola. Next base: position 13,493 of record CAMVLL010000030.1, read on the forward strand.
TATGTCGATATTTCATTTTCCTGTTTTTTAGTAATGTTAACACGTTGAATTTAAAAACGTTCGTGAAGTTATTGGATTTAAGGAAAAAAAACGCGAAATTTGCAGTCGATTTGAAAAGGTTATGATCCCTTCTTAAAAAGAATATCTAATTAATAAACATAATTTAATTCATTCAATTATGAAAATAGAAAAAATTGTAGCTCGTGAGATTTTGGATTCTCGTGGCAACCCTACAGTAGAGGTTGACGTTGTATTGGAAAATGGTGTTTTAGGTCGTGCAGCTGTTCCTTCTGGTGCATCAACTGGTGAGAACGAAGCATTGGAACTCCGCGATGGTGATAAAGGTCGTTACCTTGGTAAGGGTGTCTTGAAGGCAGTTGAAAACGTAAATAAGGTTATCGCTCCTGCTTTGAAGGGTGACTGCGTATTCGATCAACGTGCTCTTGACTATAAGATGCTTGCATTGGATGGTACTCCTACGAAGTCTAAGTTAGGTGCAAACGCTGTTCTTGGTGTTTCTTTGGCTGCTGCAAAGGCTGCTGCAAATTGTTTAGGTTTACCTTTGTATCGTTACATTGGTGGTTGCAACACTTATACTTTGCCTGTTCCTATGATGAACATTATTAACGGTGGTGCTCACTCTGATGCTCCTATCGCTTTCCAAGAATTCATGATTCGTCCGGTAAGTGCTCCAAGTATTAAGGAAGCTATCCGCATGGGTGCTGAGGTATTCCACAACTTGGCTAAGTTGTTGAAGGCTCGTGGCCTTTCAACAGCCGTTGGTGATGAAGGTGGTTTCGCTCCTGCATTGAATGGTATCGAAGATGCATTGACAATTATCTGCGACGCTATCAAGGCTGCTGGATATGTTCCTGGTAAGGACGTGAAGATCGCTATGGACTGCGCTGCTTCTGAGTTCGCTGTTATTGAGGATGGTAAATATTATTATGACTATCGTCAGCTGAAGAACGGTAAGAAGAAAGATCCTAACGGCAAGAAGTTGAACGCTGATGAGCAAATCGCTTTCTTGGAACACTTGATCGACACTTATCCTATCGACTCTATCGAGGACGGTTTGGACGAGAACGACTGGGATAACTGGGTTAAGCTGACTGAAAAAGTTGGTAACAAGTGCCAGCTCGTGGGTGACGACTTGTTCGTAACTAACACGAAGTTCTTGAAGAAGGGTATCCAAATGGGTGCTGCTAACTCTATCCTGATCAAGGTTAACCAAATTGGTTCATTAACTGAGACTTTGGAAGCTATCGAAATGGCTCACCGTCACGGTTATACTACCGTTACTTCTCACCGTTCAGGTGAAACAGAGGATGCAACTATCGCTGACATCGCTGTTGCTACTAACTCTGGTCAGATTAAGACTGGTTCTATGAGCCGCACCGACCGTATGGCTAAGTACAACCAATTGATCCGCATCGAGGAAGAATTGGGCGACACAGCTGTTTACGGCTATACTAAACTGAAATAAGTAAGTTTATTATATCTATTGAATGGGGATGTGCCTTGTGCATGTCCCCTTTTTTGTTTATTATCAAATAAACTAGGCTTGTCACCAATGTGACAAGGGCTTTCCACCTATGTGACAAAAGCTTTCCACCTATGTGGAAAAGGCTTTCCACTAATGTGACAAGATTAATTTGTGGGCAGCTTGCAGTAACTCATCGAAAAAAGCCTAAGAGTTAATGAGTTATTGGGATTTATTCATTAACTTTGCACATCATTAAAGTCAAACATCTATGGAGAAAAATTATAAGAGAACGACTGTGACAGCCGCTTTGCCATACGCTAATGGTGGTGTTCATATCGGTCATTTAGCCGGTGTTTACGTTCCGGCAGATATTTATGTCCGTTATCTTCGCTTGAAGAAGCAGGACGTGAAGTTTATTTGTGGATCTGACGAACACGGCGTGCCTATCACCATTCGTGCACGCAAGGAAGGTATCACTCCGCAAGCTGTCGTAGACCGTTATCATAAGCTTATCAAGGAATCTTTTGAAGGATTTGGTATTTCATTTGATATCTATTCCCGTACAACATCCGAGACTCATCATGAAGTTGCGTCAAATTTCTTCAAGAAACTATATGAGGAAGGGAAGTTGGTGGCGAAAGAAAACGAGCAATTATACGACGAGGAGGCTCATCAGTTCCTTGCCGACCGTTATATCATCGGTGAATGTCCTTATTGCCATAACCTGAATGCTTACGGTGACCAGTGTGAGAAATGTGGTCATGACCTCTCTCCTACTGAATTGATTAATCCAAAATCGACGATCAGCGGTTCAGTGCCTGTCATGAAGAAGACAACCAACTGGTATCTTCCTCTAAATGAGTATCAGGACTGGTTGAAACAATGGATTTTGGAAGGCCATACCGAATGGCGACCAAATGTTTACGGACAATGCAAGAGCTGGTTAAGCATGGATTTGCAGCCTCGCGCCATGACACGCGACTTGGATTGGGGTATTCCTGTTCCAGTAGAGGGTGCTGAAGGAAAAGTACTTTATGTTTGGTTCGATGCTCCAATCGGTTATATCAGCAACACAAAGGAACTGCTTCCAGACAGTTGGGAGAAATGGTGGAAAGATCCTGAAACTCGCTTGATCCACTTTATCGGTAAGGATAACATCGTTTTCCATTGCATCATCTTCCCTGTAATGATGAAGGCTCATGGTGAATATATCATGCCGGAGAATGTTCCTGCCAATGAATTCTTGAACTTGGAAGGTGATAAGATCTCTACTTCAAAGAACTGGGCCGTATGGTTGGATGAATACTTGGTAGACTTCCCTGGAAAACAGGATGTATTGCGTTATGTGTTGACGGCAAATGCGCCTGAGACAAAGGACAACGACTTTACATGGAGCGACTTCCAGGCACGCAACAATAATGAGCTGGTGGCTATTTATGGCAATTTCGTGAATCGTGCGTTGGTACTTACTCAGAAATATTTTGGCGGGAAGGTGCCTGAGTGCGGAGATTTGCAGGAAATCGACCGTGTCGCTTTAAAAGAGTTTGCTGATGTCAAGACGGAAGTCGAGAAACTGTTGGATGTATTCAAGTTCCGTGAGGCTCAAAAAGAAGCCATGAACCTGGCTCGTATCGGAAATAAATACTTGGCAGACACAGAACCTTGGAAGGTGGCCAAGACAGATATGGCTCGTGTTGCGACAATCCTGAATATTTCTCTGCAGTTGGCTGCCAATCTGGCCATCGCCTTCGAACCATTCTTGCCTTTCAGCAGTCAGAAACTGCGAAATATGCTGAATATGTCAGAGTTTGACTGGGAACAGTTGGGCCGTACCGACCTGTTGGAAGCAGGACATCAGCTGAACAAGGCAGAATTGCTGTTCGAGAAAATCGAAGATGCAGCCATTGAGGCTCAGGTAAAAAAGCTTGAGGACAAGAAAAAAGCAAATGCCGCAGCCAATTATAAGGCAAAACCTGTTCGGGAGACCATCAACTACGAAGATTTCGAGAAATTGGATATTCGTGTTGGAACCGTTTTGGACTGTAAGAAGGTGCCTAAAGCCGACAAATTGTTGCAGTTCACCATTGCCGATGGACTGGAGAACCGTACCATTATCAGCGGCATTGCCAAATTCTATCAACCTGAGGACTTGATCGGTAAGCAGGTTTGCTTTATTGCGAACCTCGCACCTCGCAAGTTAAGAGGCATCGAAAGTCAGGGAATGATTCTCAGCGCTGAGAATTTTGACGGAGGATTATCTGTCGTTACCACATTAAGCGAAGTAAAGCCGGGTAGCGAAGTAAAATAATAAGCCATTTTGAACGAGGGCGGATGTATGTCCGCCCTTATTCTATCATAACAAGCAAGTATGTCGGAACAATCGTTGAAGGAAAGGACGGCTAAAGGACTCTTCTGGGGTGGACTGAACAATGGTTTCCAACAGTTGTTGGGACTCATCTTCGGTATCATCCTCGGACGATTGTTGTCGCCTTCCGAATACGGAATGGTCGGGATGATCAGTATCTTTACGCTTATCGGGACAGCCTTGCAGAACAGTGGGTTTCGAAACGCAATCGCTAACCTCAAACATCCGACGCTTAACGATTACAATGCTGTTTTCTGGTTCAATATCATCGTTGGATGCTCTATCTATGTCATCTTATACTTCTGCGCTCCACTCATCGCTCTGTTCTTTCATAATGAGGAACTGATACCATTATGTCGCTATGCTTTCCTAAGCATCATTTTCTCATCGTTGGGAACGGCTCAGTCGGCTTATCTATTCCGGAATCTTCAAGTGAAGGAACAGGCCAAAGCTGGAATGACGGCTGTTATCATCTCAAACATAGTGGGCGTGACGATGGCGTGGAAAGGTTTCTCGTACTGGGCACTAGCTACACAGACTTTAGTATATATTTTATTGAACTCCTTGCTATTGTGGTACTATTCTTCATGGCGCCCGACGTTCCATGTGGATTTTACTCCGTTGAAAGAGATGTTCAAGTTCAGTTGTAAGATCCTGGCGACCACCATTCTTACCCATATCAACAACAGTGTGCTGAATATTTTGTTGGGACGATTGTATACGCCGAAGGAAGTAGGTAACTATAGTCAGGCAAATATATGGAGTTCGAAGTGCTATTACCTTCTTCAGGGTATGGTTGATCAGGTGGCACAGCCACTTTTCACCGTAGTGACGGAAGAACGTGAACGTCAACTGCATATTTTGCGAAAGCTCGTTCGATTCATCGCATTCCTTTCTTTCCCGATGTTGTTTGGATTGTCGTTGGTTTCGCATGAGTTTATCTTGGTTACCATACAGGAGAAGTGGCTGGTTAGTGCCGATTATTTGCAGATACTCTGCATCGGTGGGGCATTCATCCCTATATACACGGTCTTTTCAAACTTGATAATCAGTAAAGGGAAGTCGGGAACGTACTTACTTATCACGTTGGCGTTGTGTGTTTGTCAGATTCTTGCAATGATTCTACTATATCCGTTCGGCATCCTCACGATGATTGTGGCATACACCCTTATCAGTGTATTATGGGTTTTTATCAATCATTTCTTCGTGAAGAAATACACCGGATACCGCTTGTCTCATTTCTTATTAGATATCCTTCCTTTCGCTTTGACAGCCTTGGGAGTCATGTGTATCACGTATGCTTGTACGATGATGATTACCAATCCGTACGTGCTTTTGCTCGTACGTGTTGTCTTAGCAGCGTCATTGTATTATATTCTGATGCGGGCAGCCAATGTGGTGGTCCTGAAAGAGTGTATGGACTTTATCTTTAGGAGGAAAACTTTATGAGTTCCCGACCATCTATGACTTTGGTTCCTGCCGGCGGACTGGCTAATCGGATGAAGGCCATCGATGCTGCGATTCAGTTGATATCGGGGACGGATATTTCATTGAAGATATATTGGTTTCGTGACCAAGGATTGAATTGTCGTTTTGATCAGCTCTTTGAACCGCTCAATCTTCCTCAAGTATCGTTGGTTGAGGCTTCGAACTTTGATGCTCTTATCTACGACCGCCCGAGAAAACGGAACTTTTATATACCTCGCCTATTCCAGTCTTTCCTTTTTGATGATTGTGTGTATGAGGCAGAGGCAACCGAACGGATGTATCATCATTTTGATTTCCGGTCGTGGGCCACAGAAAAGACAACTTATCTGGCGAGTTGTGTATATTTCTTTCCTCCTTCTCCCGACAAACGCTTGTTTCAATACTTTCGCCCTATCCCTTCTTTGCAGCAGAAGATCGATGAAAAGGCCCGTTCTTTCGGAGACCGATGTGTGGGCGTACATATCCGACGGACAGACAATCTCTCTTCCATCAAAGAGAGTCCGACAAATTTATTTATCGAGCGGATGCACTCAATGGTTCAGTCGGATAAGGATGTATGTTTCTATGTTGCTTCTGATTCAAATGAGGAGAAGAACAAGATAAAGGAACTTTTTGGTGAGCGTATTTTTACGCTTGATGGCGATACATCGCGCAATAGTGTACAAGGAATGCAGGATGCGCTGGTCGAGCTTTATATATTGTCGAAGACGAAGATGATTTTGGGCTCCGTGAAAAGTTCGTATTCGGAAACGGCAACACAGATAGGTCAAATCTCATGTCAGTTTATCAAGAAGGAAGTATGAAGGTAGCGGTAATCATAGTGTCGTATAATTTCGAGCCATGGATGGACCGATGTCTGGGAAGTCTGAGAAAAAGCAGTATCCCCGTAGATATTTGGGTGGTGGATAATGCTTCGCATGACCAGACAGTCTCACTTATCCAGGCGAACTACCCGGAGGTGAACGTCATACATAATGTTTCCAACAAAGGATTTGGCGCTGCCAACAATCAAGGGATGGCCGAGGCTTTACAAAATCAGTTCGATTATGTCTTCCTCTTGAACCAAGATGCCTGGGTTGACGAGAATACGATCGAAACGTTAGTAAGTCTTGGAGAAAAGCATCCGGAGTTTGGTATCATATCGCCTGTACATCTATCAGGAAAAGGTGATAAATTGGATTTTGGCTTTGCCGATTATGCACACCTGACTCAAAAAGAAGATATTCCTTCAAGTGAATATACGGAGGTGAACTTTGTCAATGCTGCCTTTTGGATGATTCCTGTCCGGGTTCTTCGTGAAGTAGGTGGTTTCTCTTCGCTTTTCTTCCACTATGGCGAGGATGTCGACTTTGTCAACCGTTTACATTACCACGGATATAAAGTGGTTTATGCGCCTGTCTTCGGCTATCATGACCGCGAGCAGAGAATAGTGACCAAACCGATGGAATATCGGGCAAAAACTGTCTATCTGATGACGGCTTATGCCAATCCAAATCACTCCTTCGGATACAGTTTCGTAAAGGCGATTGGCGGAGGTTGCGAGCAAGTTGTGAATGCCGTAAAGCAGCGAGACTGGAAAGGTTGCTGGATTTACTTGAAATATACAGCAAGTCTTCTTTTTCAAACACCCCGTATCCTGAGTGTCAGAAAGCATGTGAAACAAGAATCAGATGTCTTTATCCAATAAACAGTGCAGAAATGAGTAACGCTCCTATCCTATTGTTCGTTTATAATCGCTTGGAACACACGCAAGTTTGCGTGACCTCCCTTTGTCAGAATACCTTGGCCAAGGGAAGCGACCTCTATATCTATTCGGATGGAGCCAAAGATCCGTTGAATTCGGAGAAAGTGGACGAGGTAAGAACGTTCATTCATACCGTAGAAGGATTCAAATCCATAACAATTATCGAACGGGAAAAGAATTGGGGATTGGCTCGCAATATTATCGATGCCGTGACGACAAGAGTCAACCAATATGGAAAAGTAATTGTCGTGGAAGATGACTTGATTTTGGCTCCTTACTTCCTGCAGTTTATGAACGATGCTTTGGAAACGTACAAGGATGAACCAAAAGTCGGACATATTCAGGCTTGTGATTATATCCAAGATGAAAACTTGCCCGAAACTTTCCTGATAAAATGGACCGGTAGTTGGGGATGGGCTACTTGGGAAAGAGCATGGAAATATTTTAACCCTGACGGACAAGCCTTGCTTACGGAGCTAGAAAGACGAAAACTGACATTTCGGTTCGATTTCAACGGAAAATATGGTTATACACGAATGCTTCGCCGTCAGATTGCAGGGAAAAACAATTCTTGGGCTATTCGTTGGAATGCTTCTTTATTTTTGAATGATATACTTTCATTGAACGTAGGTCGTTCACTCGTCAAGAATCAAGGATTCGACGGCACGGGCACAAATGCGGGAGGTGGAGGATTGTATTCCTCAGTACTGTACATGCAACCTATCAATGTTGAGAAGATTGCTCCTATCGTCGAAAACGAGAAGGCTCGGATGGCTTATTCTCATTATTATGCACGGACCAACTCGTTCTGGGCAAAGGCAATCCGACGGATTAAACGAACCTTGAAAGGAGATTTCGGAAGATAGGTCATTTCTTTTTACAATTTCCTTTTCAAAAAGGATGTTTGTATATAACTTTGTACATACCATAATAACGGAAAGATATGTGGCGATGAAAAATGTTTTTTGTTTGATGATATTCGTGTTGTTGAGTCAGATGGCTTGGGCGGCCTCTGATACGACTATCAAGGGAAAAGTAGTAGATGCTTCTACAGGAAAATCAGTTGATTATGCGGATGTGATTGTGACTGACCTTCAAGACAAGGTCGTTGCCTCAGGAATGGTGAATAACGGTAGTTTTGAGGTAAAGAATGTCCCTTCGGGTGAAGTCATTGTATTGGTCCGTATCATCGGTTATGAACCTTATGTCAGCGAAAAACTCTCTCTTCGGACTGGTCAGGTCATCGATTTGGGAGTAATCTCCTTGCATGAACTAGCAATGGGACTGGAAGAGGTAACGGTTGTTGGCGAGAAGCAGCAGATTGTGTACAAACTTGACCGTCAACGCATCAGCGGATCATCATCCATCACCGCTTCCGGCGGTACCGCCATCGATATATTGGCAAATACTCCTTCGATACAAATAGATGCTGAGGGTGGACTGACTTTCCGTGGAAGCTCTAACTTCCTGGTTTATGTGGACGGAAAACTGAGTCCGCTGGAAGGTACACAAGCATTGCAACAGATCCCAGCCGCTTCTGTCGAGGATATCGAGCTGATTACTACACCATCTGCACGTTATCGTGCCGACGGTGATGTGGGAATCATCAATATTAAGACAAAACGTGCCACTCGGGATGGCTGGAGCGGTGTGGTAAACGTGTCGGGCGGAACACTTGGCTCATGGATCTTAGACTCACAATTGAACTATCGTAAAGGAAATCATACATGGTATGTCGCAGAAACTTCCTCGAGAATCTTTGGAAAGAGTGAGTTCCAGCAAAAGAAAAAGACAATAGTCGATGATTTTGTTACCACATCTGAGTCGGATGGTACTCGTTTCAGTAGCAACCGCTCTAATATTGTTAAAACAGGATATCAATATGATGATGGAACCAAGCATAGCATCTCACTCGATCTTCAAACTGGACAGACACGGTTTACTCGCGGTGGTGATATGGAGTACGATGAACTTCGCAAGCAATCCGATCAAGTGATAAACGACAACACGTACAATAGTCATGATCGCTATCAGTTAAAGAAAGATCTTTTCCAAGCGGCACTTGACTATATCTTCAAGATAGATGAACATCAGACTCTGAATCTTGTCAACCGCTTCCGATACGATTGGTATTCTCTGGAATATACGGAGAGTAATATGTTCGACTTGAAGGGAAGCCGATATGAAGGAACAAGAGGCTATGAGGAAGAGCATCACTGGGATTGTGACGGTTCGCTGACATACAAAAATAAATATAGCAAGACCGGAAGCTTTGAATCGGGATACCTTTATACCACCTATAGCGAGCATGGTGAGTACAATATGAAGGTTTGGGACCGCACAAAGCAACAATTCGACTGGCAAGACGACCAGCACGCTCCTTTCTATTATCGTCGCCAAGTACACGCTTTATATGGAATGTGGAATGACGTGATTGGTAATTTTGAGTTTGATGCAGGACTTCGTGCGGAAAGAGTGATCGACTACGTTGACATCACGATTCCAGGGGGAAACCTCGATCATAAACGCTTGGATTTCTTCCCATCAGCCCATATTGCATACAATTCACCACGTGTGGGCACGTTTACATTGGGATATACCCGCAGAACGAACCGCCCTGGAATTTGGCAGACGGAACCTTACATCACTTATGAGGATTATTACACACGAAAAATCGGTAATACGGATATCCGACCCGAGTTTACTCATTCCTTGGAGTTGAGTTACCATAAATCGTATGAAAATGGTAATAGCTTTACTTTGGCAGGTTTCTATCGTAACCGGAAAGATGTTGTGGATTGGGTGCGTGAAGCATACGAGCCTGGTGTAACCCTCGATCGTGTTGTGAATGCAGGACGTCAGGTTGATGAAGGTTTTGAACTTAGTGGAGTGATTAAACCGGTGGAGAGATGGACACTTACGCTCAATGGAAGCGCATTCCTCTACGACTTCAAAGCGAAGCATCCTGGATGTTCCGATGCTGATGGCTTCTCTTATCAAGTAGGATGGCTCAATGTCTTTAGTCTCGCAGCAAATACGAAGATGCAGTTCGATGGCCATCTGATAGGACCGAAAACATTGACACAAGGTAAAGAACATGGATATTGTTATTTTAATCTTGCTTTCCGTCAACAACTGTGCAAAGGTAAACTGAGTCTCTCTGCAGTTGCCAATGATGTCTTCCATACGGCAAAATATTACAACCGCCGTATGACAGAGTCACTCCGTTCGGAAACGTGGGTTCGCCCGAAATACCCCAATATCATGTTCTCTATCAGCTATAATTTCAATTCAAGTAGTAAGAGCAGTCAGACAACTAACAGTGGTGG